>JARLGN010000137.1 GCA_031292775.1 Acidobacteriota bacterium
GGCGCCGGGAACATGCAGCAGCGCATCTTTTTCACCGGGATCCATCGTGAGATGGTACTCACCGGTCATGGTGGTATCGACAAATTCCAGGATGATGTTGGTGCCGATGCCGTCGATGTAACGATACCGCCACTGCTCGAAAGGATAGGTGGAAGTCTCGCCGCCGCCTTCAGAATCCGGGCGCTCGTACGACCCACCGCTCGGGTGGGAATCAACTTCGTCGGCCGGTCCATACATGATGTATATCCGGCCCCGATCCGTCTTCCAGCCAGGAATGCCGGAGGCATAGTGCTCATTGGCGTAAGCAATGCGGCGGTAATATTCCTCTTTAAATTCGTTTTCAGGGCTGGTGGGATTAGGATTGCGGCGCTCCCAGAAAGTTTCAATAAACGACTCGCGTTCATCATCGGTGGAAAGCTTCTTAAATGCGGCGCGCTCCTGGTCAGTGATGATGTAAGGAACTTCTTCGCTAAGCCACTTCTTATACGGCGTCTCCATCTCGTTCCGGAGAGCCTTTTGCCGGCGCTTCTCCTCCTTGCTCACTTTGGGCTTGGGGTTATCCTGGTCTTTGTTCTGGTCACCCTTGGGGGAAGCACAAAGGATTGACACGCCGATAATGAGAGTGAGCGCGGACACAATTCCCAGCACCCAACGGCTCATCAACCAATGCCTCTTAAAGTAAGCGTCTCGTTTTGACACTAATCCCCCATTCGACTCCATACCAACACCCACCCGATTTTATTTTTCCAAGGTTGGAAAGTCAAGCTCCGATCCCCGACCCCATCCTGTGGCTCCATGCCCAACACGACGAGAAACTCAGTGGGGTCTCTAGACTCGACTGAAACAAGCCGCACCACGTTACTAAGGGCAAAATCCTCCCAAACCCAGCGGTGCTCATTTGATGCATGTCAAGCCGCAATGGTGGCCTGTTTCGTTAGAAGTTCCCAAGCATTGACAATCCATGATTAGGCATGATAACCGATTAATGTCCCCTTCGTCCTTATATATGAGGCATCTAACGTGGGTGATGAAGGCGCTCGCAGTTTTTGGTCAACTTGCCCGAAATCAGGCCTGGCGACCGAAAATAAGTCCGTGCCGCTCCACCGACAGGACCGGAGAATATGTACCAGGTATGAAATTGTTGTTTTTCGCAATGCCGGAAGGCGGTAGAATGCCGACTCGACCTAAAATGGGAACCAAGCCTCGCCCCAGGTGGAAGGGCAGGTTTCCAAACCCTAACTTGACCCTGCTCGCCAAGCCGGGGTTCATAAAAATCCCCGAGCCCTGGGCTGACCTCGCTGTATGCCGCATTGATAAACGGTGGAACTTTTGACGAAACTTTCGAAGTTCTAACAGCGTATACATAAACGGGTGCCGGTAGGCAGGCGCACTCCTGAACCGATTAGTGGTCCCGTCTGAGTGCATATTGCAAAAGTCTTCCGCTGAGAAAGAGTCTCTGCGTTTGCGCAACGCGAGGAGTAGAGGAGCCCTCCATGGCAGAAATTAAAGAGTTGGAACTGGGTAAAACCGATGGTCCCACCTGGGGGGATGCAACGGCGCCGTCACCCAAACGGCCGAAGAATGGAACGGGGATGAAGACATGGAAGAAAGTCACCTTGGCCATCGTAGCTGCCGTCGTCTTCATCGGCTTGGCGGTTGGAGGGGTGGTTTGGAGCAAGCGGGGCGTGGTATCCGTCCAAACCGGCAAAGTCCAGCGTCAGGACTTGTCCCAAATCGTTACCGCCAACGGTGAAATCAAGCCCGTGGAGCAGAATCAGGCCAACGTCAATGCCAATTCCTACGGAAAGATCACCCAAATTCTTGTGAAGGAAGGCGACCACGTTACCAAGGGCCAACTGCTGATGCGTACGGAGGACGTGCAGCAATCCGCCAGCGTGCAGGCCCAGGAAGCGGCCGTCACGACCTCCCAAGCCGATGTGGCAGCGCAGGACGCCAGTGTGAACTCAGCCCGGGCGGCGCTCGACACGGCGCAGGCAAACCTGGCGCAGGCGACGGCCAAGCTGAATCAGGCCACGGAGAATTTTAAGCGCGGCCAGGAGCTCTTGAAATCCCAGTTGCTTTCCCAGCAGGACTTCGACCAGCGCCTCAGCGACTACCGGGTCGCGCAAACGGGCAAGGATTCTTCCCAGGCGCAGGTGGGCCAAGCCAAGGCCCAATACCAGCAAGCGTTGTTCACGCGAGACTCATCCCGTGCGCGCGTCAGCCAGAACCGGGCACAGCTTCTCGGTCTCAAGAATCAACTCGACCAGACGATTTACGCCTCTCCGCTTGATGGAATCGTGACTTCGCTGCCCGTCCATGTGGGTGAGAACGTTGTTCCCGGCATTCAGAATGCGGTCGGAAGCCTGCTTTATCAGGTTTCCAACCTCTCGATCATGACGGTGGAAGTGAAGGTGGATGAGACCGACATTCCCAACGTAAAGTTGGGACAAACCGCGGAAGTACTGATTGATGCTTACACCAACAAGACCTTCAAAGGCCATGTGACGCAAATCGGCGAGAGCGCCGTGGGACGCACCAGCGGCACCACCAGCGGAGCCACGGCGACCAGCGCTGATGAGGCCAAAGATTTCAAAGTGGTTGTAGTCATCGATGATCCGCCGGCCAGCCTCCGGCCGGGGCTTTCCGCCACAGCGAAGATCACCACGGCAACCCGGCAGGACGCCGTCACGGTACCGATTCAAGCTGTGACCGTCCGCATGCGCCGCGAACTTGAGGCGAACAAAGACAAGGACAAGAATGCCAAGAGCCCGGCGACGCCCAGCAAGCCGCTCACTGCCAAGGAAATAGAAAAGGGCAAGGAAGAAGTGCAGGGGATCTTCGAGGTAAAGGCGGGCCGTGCCGTTTTTGTTCCCATCGAGAGTGGAATTATGGGCTCCACCGACATCGAGATTGTCAAAGGCGTACAACCCGGCGACGAGATCGTTACCGGCAGCTTCAGCGTCCTGCGTACGCTTAAGAACGGAACCAAAATAAAGGTCGATACCAGCGCCAAGACGCCGGCTGTGGCGGGAGCCTGATCAGCCGCGTGATCGGGCGACCCGCTAGCGCCTCGCCCGCGGCAGCACAACCGGCTTCAGGCTGCCACCGGTCGAACTGGCCGAACAGGAGTCTGGATGTCAAAGGAAAGGGACGGGCAAACCATCATGGAGACCCAAATGGCTTCAGCCTCCTCGGGGGAATTGCAAGCCCCTGGCGACGGCGTTGTCATCAAGGCTGAGAATCTGTGGAAGACCTATGACATGGGTGAGGCCATCCAGGTTCACGCCCTCAGCGGTGTTTCGTTTTCAATTGACCGAGGAGAGTATGTGGCCATCATGGGACCGTCGGGCTCCGGCAAGTCCACGCTGATGAACCTGATCGGCTGCCTGGATACTCCCTCGCGCGGGGCCTACTGGCTGAACACGCACCTGGTCAGCGAGCTTTCCGACGACCAACTGGCCTATATTCGCAACAAGGAAATCGGGTTCGTCTTCCAGACCTTTAACCTGTTGTCGCGCGCCAGCGCGTTGCACAACGTGGAGCTGCCCCTCATTTATAGCGGAATGCCGCAGAAGGATCGTTTAGAGAAGGCCGCGGATGCGCTGCGCAAAGTGGATTTGGCTGACCGCATGCACCACAAGCCCAATGAACTTTCCGGCGGACAGCGGCAGCGCGTGGCAGTGGCGCGGGCGCTGGTCAACAATCCCTCCATCATTCTGGCGGACGAGCCCACCGGAAACCTTGATACCGCGACCGGCGAGGAAATCATGGGCCTGTTCGAGCGGCTTCACCAGGCCGGCAATACCCTGGTGCTGGTGACCCACGAACACGACATTGCCGCTCATGCTCATCGCATTATCCACGTTCGCGACGGCCGCATCGAAAGAGACGAACGGGTGGACTGATCGAAACTGGAAATTCGAAACTCGAAACTGGCAAGGCGGGTTTCGAATTCCGAGTTTCCAGTTTCTAATTTCGAATTTCGAGTTTTCATGTCATCCTTTGGCCAAACCGCTTCCCTCCCGCACGCGCTCGGCGTCCGTTCCAAGACCGGCTCCGGAGCCTGGGTCACCACCCGCGAAGCCTTCTGGATTGCCCTGGAAGCGTTGCGTACCCACAAGTTGCGTTCCTTCCTGACGCTTTTGGGCGTAGTGATAGCCACCGCCACTCTGATCGTTGTCATGTCGGTCATCAACGGCATGAATCTCTATATCGCCGACCATATTGCCAACCTGGGGGCCAATGTCTTTATTGTTTCGAAATACCAGTGGGCGCAGGGATACGAAGCCTGGTTAAAGGCCCGGCGCCGGAATCAGCCTATCCGCGTGGAGGAGTTTGAATTCCTGAAGGAAAATCTGAGCGGATACAAGAACATCGGCGCCGCAGCCTCCATGTGGAGTGACGACAATTCCACGCGCTACCAGGGCCACGTGCTCTACAATGCGGAGATTTCCGGAGACACCCCCTCGATGATCGACATTGGGAATCAAAAGGTCGAAAGCGGCCGCTACATCACCGACTCCGATTACCAGCATGAGTCCATGGTCTGTTTCATCGGGCACGATATCGTGGATGAGTTCTTCCCCAGCGTTGAACCCATCGGTAAAGAAATCCTGGTGAACGGCCTTCCCTTCCGGGTGGTAGGCGTGGCGGAAAAAATCGGCAGCACCTTCGGGCAGAGTGAGGACAACTTCGTCCAGATACCGCTTACCACTTATCGTAAGTACTTCGCGCCGCGACTTTCCTTGGACGTCAATGTCCAGGCTTACGATGCGCAACAGATGCTGGCGCTGGAAGATGAAGCGCGCGCCCTGTTGCGGGCCCGCCGCCATGTCCCTTACCGGGAGGCCGACAACTTTGGCATTAATGCTTCCCAAACCATCATGGACCTCTGGGATCGGCTCATGGGCAGCATATTTGCGTTAACCATTGGAATTGTGGCCGTGTTCATGGTGGTGGGCGGCATCGTGATCATGAATATCATGCTGGCCAGCGTCACCGAGCGCACCCATGAAATTGGCATCCGCAAGTCTCTGGGAGCGCGGCGGCGCGACATCATGATGCAGTTTGTAATTGAATCCGTGGTGATGGCCTGCGCGGGCGGCGGGATCGGAGTCCTGCTGGCCCTCATCGTGAGTGAGATCGTGGACCATTTCTGGACGTCTACGGTGCCCTTGAGCGCCGTTCTGGTGGGCCTGACCCTCTCCAGCGCGGTGGGGCTCTTCTTTGGTATCTACCCGGCAAATCAGGCCGCCAAACTCGATCCCATTGAAGCTCTGCATACGGAGAATTGAGCATGGCGACGAATCGGCGCCACGACATTCGGGAAAACCTCCTGCTGGCACTGGACACCTTGCGGACTCACAAGTTCCGTGCCTTCCTGACTCTTTTGGGCGTCCTGATCGGCACCGCCACGGTAATCAGCGTGGCCTCCATTTTCAAGGGTCTCGACCAGCAACTGGTAGACGTTGCCGAGGGCTTTGGAACGCGCTCGCTCTTCATCTATAAATTTGACCCGGGCAAGGTGGGCCCCCTGACGCGGGCAGAGCGCCTGCGCAAACCCCTGACGTACGAGCAGGCCATGGGACTCCAGGAGTTGTGCCCTTCCGTGGAGGCGGTGGGAGTGGAACTCTTTAACCGCGGACCTGCCGTGACGGCCAAGTACAAAGGGCAGGAGATGGTTGACACCAACTTCGTCGGGGCCACCGCGGACGACTTTCAGAACATCAACGCGGACGTCCAGGACGGCCGCCTTTATACCAATATGGATGACCTTCATCGGACCAACGTGGCCGTAATTGGAGCCGATGTGGTGGAACGGCTGTTCGTGGGCGAGGACCCGATTGGCAGGGAGCTCCAGGTGGACGGACATACCTTTGAGGTCGTTGGGACGCTCACCAAGCGCAAGTCTTTTCTGGGGGACAATGGCAATGACCGCATCGTGTTCATCCCCTACTTCACCTTCAAGTCGCTATATCCCAAAGCCAAAGAGACCTTCGTTACCGCCCTGGTGTTTCCCGGCAAAATTGATCAGGCCAAGGATGAAGCCACCGCCGTGCTCCGCCGGTTGCGCAACGACAAGCCTTCCGAGCCTAACAGTTTTGGCATTGCCACCGCGCAGACATTCATATCCAACTTCCGCGACATCATGGGAACCGTGGTGCTCGTGGCCATGGTGATCTCTTCCATCGGCCTCATGGTGGGCGGCATTGGCGTCATGAACATCATGCTGGTGTCGGTCACCGAGCGTACCCGCGAGATTGGCGTCCGCAAGGCCATTGGCGCGCGGCGCAGCGATATCACCTGGCAATTTCTGCTGGAGGCCATGACGCTCACCGGCGCCGGGGGTTTGCTCGGCATCCTTGCCGGCGCCATGCTCAGCTCCCTGGTCAGATTTGTATTCCCCAGCCTGACGACGTCCGTTCCCCTCTGGGCGGTCGTTACGGGATTCGTTTCTTCCGTCAGCATTGGTTTGTTCTTCGGAATGTGGCCCGCCATGAAGGCCGCCCGGCTTGACCCCATCGTCGCCCTCCGACATGAATAAACCCGCAACGAA
>JARLGN010000138.1 GCA_031292775.1 Acidobacteriota bacterium
ATTGCAAGTCCGTGAGGGGAGAACTCGGTTGGCGGATCAATCCCCAACGTCGCCGCTCATCTACTTTACCCACCTCGACGCACGGTTTCCCGTGCGCTGCCACGAACATCTAGCCATCGTCCATCGTGGTGGAGCCTCGACTGTTTGGGGTATGGAGTTCGTAAGCGAGGGTCTGCGCGCGGGCCATTGGTGCTGTTGCCTGGTGCCCGGCGCTTGGCGCGTCCTTATGCTCTCCCGCCTGCGCGAACTAGGCGTCGATGTGGGGTGGCATCTGCGCAACCAGACCCTTCAATCCCCTCCCGACGCGCCGGACGCCGGCGATTTGCTGGATTGGGCAAAGAGATTCTTTGCCGAGGCTGAGATCGCTCATGCTCCTGTCATACGCTGGCTGGAAGAAGGCGTTTGGGCGAAACCGGCGGGCATTCCCCTGTCGCAATTTTTTGAGTTGCACGCGCGCCTAAATTACCTGGTCAAGCAATATCCCAGTGTGGCTTTGTGCCATTACGACGTTGAGCGGCTCGAAATACCTCAACTCTTTTCCGCTATTGCCGTCCACCGCCATCTTTTGGTGGAAGGCACGTTGGTTCGGGATAACCCGTTTTACATTCCGGCGGAAAAGTATCTTGCCCTGAGCCCGGAAGATCGTGAGCGCGATATGCGCGAAGTTTTTCGCGAAGTCGGGTTTGACCTGGAGAAACTGCTTTCCACCCTCGCCGGGTATGGCCAGCTACAGCAGCCAGCGGCGCAGGGCACTTGAAATGTTGCTTAAGTCTCAGCGCCGCACTATCGCGTTGTGTTCTACCGCCGCCGGGCTGTTGATTTGGGCCTGTGTCACGTGGGGGGCAGGCCAGGTTCCGGCGATCTTCGTGTCTCCTTCTCCCGCACGCTTTGATGCCGCTTCAGCATTCGAGTTCACACGGGTGGTGGCGGAACAGCTTCCCGATCGTGTCACGAGTACGTCGGCGGCACATCGGGCGGCCAACTACCTGCGCACGCAATTCAGGAATTCAGGCTACGCCGTGCTCCTCAAGCCCTTCCCCCTGTGGCTGCGAGGAAAGCAGGTGGAAGGTGAGAACGTGATTGCCCTGGCGGAGGGAGATTCCCAGGAGAGTGTGGCGATCCTCGCTCACTATGACAGCCAGTTTACCTCCCACCAGGCCGCGGAAGACAATGCCTCCGGAGTCGGTGTACTACTGGAGTTGGCCCGCTCCCTGCGTCTCACTCCTCACACCCACGGTTTGATTCTGGTTGCGACCGATGCGGAGGAATGGGGAATGATTGGAGCCCAGTCGCTCACGGATTTCCTGAAAAGTCACCACACGGTGGGCGTCATTTCCATCAATTACGTTATGGCGGGGCCGCCGCGATCGCTGCAAATGAACTGTATGGGACAGTTCGCGGGTTACACTCCACTTTGGTTGCGGCAATTGCTGGTGGCTTCCGGCCGCGCCCAGGGGGCCAGCGTTGAGCAGGCTACCGGCTGGAGGGAGTGGATTGAGCGCGCACTGGAGGTTTCCGGGCAGGATCAGGGGCCGCTGCTCCGGGCCGGCATTCCTGCCGTCGACGTGGGAACGCTTTCCACCCAGATTGAGGCCGCGCGCAGGCGCCACCACTCGCCGGAGGATATCTTTCGTAATTTTGATCCCGCGGCATTTCGCATGGTTGGCGCTACGGTGGAGCAAGCTGTTGGTGCTCTGGACGCGCTTCCCTCTGCTGGACGGGGAAGCGGCCGCCCGGTTTCATCCGTTTGGAGCCTGCCGTCGGCTGGAACTCGGTGGGCACAGGAGCGGGGCGCGGAAGACTTCCAAGTCAATTCCCGCACCTACCTGCGCGGTGGACTCATCTTTACCGTCCAACTCCTGCTGCTCCTGCCGATTCTTGTGGCAGCTTATTTTGCCGCGCAAAATTTGATTGACGGCGATCTGGACCTTCGTGGGTGGAGGTTCTTTGAACCCGTGAGCTGGATTGTCCCGCTGGGCCTGGCGACCCTGCTGCTCTACGGATTGACGGAGTTGAATGTGCTCCCCCGCTATGAGCTTTACCCTGCCACGCCCAAAGATCCATTCCTCTCTCGTTTGCCTTTTCCCATCCTGGTAGCGCTGCTGGGCGTCATTATAATGGGGTGGGTGAAGGTTCAGAGCCTTCGCGCGCGTGTGGATGCTCCTCCTGTGCCGTTTGCCGTCAAGAAACGCATTCTTTTTATCTGGGTTGCCATCGTGGTGCTGGTGGGCTTCTTCAACAATCCCTATGCGATGTGGCTTTATCTGGGTGCATTCGCTTACGCCGCGGTACTCCTGCTGCCGCCGCGGGGCGTGACACGAAGACTTGTAAATGCTGCCTTGCTCATCGCGGCCGCTGTACCGTTCTCCATCCTGCTCTTTTCCTTCGGACGGGAAATGTACATGGGGTGGCGCATCGTTTGGTATCTCGTGCTGCAAACCGCCTATGGAGTTTGGTCGCCCGTGGCCATTGCCCTGTTTCTGATGACCCTGGTACTGGGAGCGCAGTTATTCTTGATTTCGGTGCTGGCAAGTAATCAAGTGGCCGAGTCCGCGCGGGTGGAAGAGTTGGTCACGAGGCCCTCACGACAATCAGGCAGGCGGTCCGGCGACTTTTACATTAAGCAATGACCGGGGTCCAGCCGAGAACGGCATCACGGAGTGTGCACTCGGCGTCCGGCCCGCGCGCCTCCCGCAAGAGAACCGCTCAGGGGTATGATTCCCCGCATATTGACGACAACCGGTGACCCCGCGACAATTCTCCCCGCAGATACCGCGCAATTTGCTAGAATAGAAAACGCAGACAAGCAAACACAATGGACTATGACCAGCTAGGTAGTTTCTTAGAGGTGGCGAAGCTGCAGAGTTTCTCTCGCGCGGCGGAGAAGCTGTTTCGCACGCAACCCGCGATCAGCGCACAAATTCGCCTGCTTGAGCAGGAATGCGGCGAAAAACTCTTTGACCGCAGCGGGAAGAAAGTCTTGATGACGCCCGCGGGCGAGATACTGAATCGCTACGCGGAGAAGATGCTTCTGATGCACAAGGAAGCTCTTCAGGCCATCGCGGAGCTGAACCAGACCCCGCGTGGCAAGCTCTTCATCGGCGCCAATGAAGCCACTTGCCTCTACGTCCTCCCCAAGACCTTTTTCCGCTTCAAGCAGCTCTATCCGCTTGTCCAAATCAGCATCTACCGGAACTTCAGCCACAAGATCCTGCAGAAAGTTCAGGAGGGCGCGGTTGACTTGGGCATCATTACCCTGCCAACGATGGCCACCAACATGGAAGTAATCCCGGTTTTTCGGGATGAAGTCCAGGTGGTTGTGCCCAAGGCCCACGCTCTGGCCAAGAACAAGACCGTGACGGTGGAGGAACTCGCGCAGCATCCCCTGATCCTGCCCAAAACGGGACACACGCGGGTGGTTATTGACCGCTTGTTGCGTTCGCATCGGGATATCCTGCAGATTTCCATGGAGCTGGCAAGCGTTGAGACCATCAAGAAATTTGTGGGCGCCGGACTGGGGATTTCGCTGATTAGCCGGACCTATGCGCAGCCGGAAGTCGCCGCGGGCGTGTTGAAGTTGATCCCGCTGGAGGGCCAAAAAATCTACCGGGAGCTTGGCCTGGTTTATCGCCGGGACCGCTACTTATCGCTTCCCACCAAGGTTTTTATTGAAGTCGTGCGCGAGTCAACCAAGACCACCATCGCCAGCGCCACCTCCACGACGAATACAGGTATCACTCGCTAGTGAGCCGGAGCGGCTGCGTTTCCGGTTCGCCAAGCCCGGCGGGGTTGACTTATACCTGCATGGGGTAGAAAGGACATAGCAATTAGCGTTCAAAGCGGCAGTAGGCAAGCCGTGATTTCTGACCACAGGTTTGGTCCGGCAGGGCTTCAGCTCCGCCGTTCCGGCTGGTCCCTGAAGATGTTCCAGCGTGGTGAGATGTGCGGGTTAGCCGACCGCTGAAAGCTGATAGCTGACAGCTAAACACTATGGTGAAAGAAAGTCTGGTTGTGGGCAAGTCCAAGAAACCGCTTATCGCGATGAAATTCGGCGGGACTTCCGTCGGCAATGCGGAGCGCATGAAAAACGTGGCAGCGATCATTGCCGATACCGCCCAACGGGCGGAAGTGGTGGTGGTGGTTTCAGCCATGGGTGGTGTTACCGACATGCTGATCCGCGCCGCCAGCGAAGCCAGCCATGGTGACCGCGAAAACTGGAAGAACGTGCGCCGTGAACTGGCCCACCGGCACCGCGAAGTCGCCGATCAGCTTCTGAAAGCTGCTGAGCAAGCCGCGGTTCTGCCCCGGCTCGCCGACGCCGTGGCCGATTTTGAAAATCTCTGCTCGGGATTTTCGCTGGTTCGCGAAGTGACTCCCCGAGCCATGGACACTCTTTCCAGTCTGGGCGAGGTGATGTCCGCGAACCTGATGGCAGCCATTCTGCGGTCGCAAGGCACTCCCGCGGAAGCAGTGGACGCCACGGAACTGATCGTGACGGACGATCACTTTGGCAACGCCACGCCCATCTTTGATGAAACCAATATCAAAATGCGGCAGCGCCTGGCGGGGTTGCGTAAGCGCGGGGCCATTCCCGTAATTACCGGTTTTCGCGGCGCCACCCGGGCCGGTGCTTGCACCACGCTCGGCCGCGGCGGTTCGGATTACAGCGGCACGATTGTGGGCGCTGCACTGGATGCCGACCAGGTTTGGATCTGGACAGACGTTGATGGAGTCCTTACCACCGACCCCCGCATGGTTCCGGAAGCGCGCATTCTGCCGGAAATTTCCTATCGCGAGGCCATTGAGCTTTCCTTCTTCGGCGCCAAGGTGCTGCATCCCAAAACCATCCAACCCGTCATGAAGAAGAAGATCCCGGTTTGGATCAAGAACAGCTTCAATCCTTCTTGTCCCGGCACCTGCATTGTGCCTTCTGCCACCAACAGCCAAAAAGGCATCAAGGCCATCACTTCCGTCAGCAAGGCAGACCTGATCACAATCACCGGCAAGGAATCCTTGAGCTTTCCGCATCTGGCGGTAAAAGCCTTTGGCGCTCTCAGCCTGGATGACATCCCCACGCTGATGGTCACTCAGTCTTCCGCGGATAACGTGCTGTGCTTTGCCCTGCACGATGCCGATCTGCGCCGCGTGAAAGCCCAACTGGAAAAAACTTTTGAGCTGGAGATGCTGCACGACGACAGGGTATCGATTGAAGTTATGCCCCACGTGGCCATCGTGGTGATGATCGGTGAGAACATGAAGGGAACTCCGGGCCTCTCCGGCCGTGCGTTCGGCGCGCTGGGAGCGCGCGGAATCAACATCATCGCCATCGCGCAAGGGTCATCCGAATTGAGCATCTCGTTTGCGGTGAAGGCTTCCGACGTTAAGGAGGCTGTAAAGGGTATTCACGAAGAGTTCAAGCTGGGAGCGAGTGACAGTGTAAAGGGTAAAGTTTAAAGGATAAAGAGGAAGACTAGCGCACTCACTTTACCTCTCGCAGTTTACCCTTTAGGAATACGACCGAAAGCAAGCGTGTAAGGTGCAAAAGACAAGGGTAAGATAGTCGGCGAGTTACACCTTATCCTTTACACTTTAAACTTTACCCTTTAAACCCATGTCCTCCGCCTATCTCCAGTGTATCGAGGAAGCTTGCGGGCGCCGTCAGGACCCCAAGAGGGATCTGCATGCCTGCGAGTTCTGCGGTGGCCTGCTCGATGTGAAGTATGATTTTGACCCCATCGATCCGGAGCAGTTGAGGCGCACGTGGCACCAGCGGCGGCTGAGCGGTGAACCCATCGACCGCAGCGGGTTATGGCGCTTTCGCGAGCTGATTCCGTTTGTTGACTTCAAGGCCCGCATCATTTCACTTTCCGAGGGTTCCACCCCACTGGTGGGAGTCCGGCGCACAGGCTGGTGGGCAGGCCCGGTCCATCTGACGATTAAGCACCAGGGCAACAATCCCACGGGTTCATTCAAAGATCTGGGCATGTCAGCCTGTATTACTCGTGCCGAGTCGCGCGGAGTCCGCATGGTGGCTTGCGCATCCACGGGCAACACCTCGGCGTCAATGGCCGCTTACGCTGCGCGCGCTGGCATCAAGGCCCTGCTCTTTGTCCCTTACAAGCAAATCTCCGCTGCCAAACTGGCCCAGGCGCTTGACTTTGGCGCGCTGGTGGTGGAAGTCGGCGACAATTTCGATGATGCCTTCCGCCTCCTTCGCGAAATTGCCCCGGAGTTGGGACTTTACCTGGTGAATTCCATCAACCCCTTCCGCATTGAAGGCCAGAAGACTATCGTCGCCGAAATGCTGGAGCAGCGCGCCTGGCGGCCTCCGGATTACATTGTGGTTCCCGGCGGCAACCTGGGAAACTCTTCCGCTATCGGCAAGGGCTTGCGCGAGCTCAAGGAGTTGGGCTTCATTGAGAAGGTGCCCCACATCGTTATTGTTCAGGCGGCGGGCGCCAACCCTTTCTACCAAACCTTGCGAGCTGCCGCGCCCGATCTGTTGGCCGTCGACAATCCCCAAACGGAGGCCACGGCCATTCGGATTGGCCATCCCGCCAACTGGAAGAAAGCGAAACGGGTGCTCGATTGGGCGGGCGGGTTCTGCGAGTCGGTGACGGATGAAGAGATCTTTGAGGCCAAGCGGGTGCTGGCCGAGGACGGCGTGGGTTGCGAACCTGCTTCCGCCGCCACCATTGCAGGCGTGCGCAAGCTGGTGCGGGCAGGGAAGATCGAAAGGCATGCGGACATTGTCTGCGTGCTGACCGGCAACCAACTTAAAGATACCGATTACATCATGCGCCATCGCACCGAAGACCAGAAGAACAGCCAACTGCTGCAGGTTGAACCAGACCTGAATTCGCTGCGCCGGGAACTCAAACGGGCGCTGAGAGAGAAGTAGGCAGTCGGCAGAAGGCAGTAGGCAGATAACCTCCACGGGTCCTGAACGGTTTGCTGAATTCAGATTGACCAAATGAATAAGCAGGAATAGGGGGATCATTCGGAGCACAAGGCGGAAGGATCGGCGCCATGAAATTGCGAACAAAATTAGTGTTCTATGTTTCTCGCCTTCTGCTTACTGCCTTCTGCTTACTGCCCACTTCGCTCCAAGGAGACTTTGGTCGAAACCCACGATGAACGAATTGCTCCGACAGGAAGTGCGGTTTTTGACTACACGGCTGGGCGCGATTGTACGCGAGCAGTCGGGGCCGGGAGTGTTTTCGGCCATCGAAGTCTTGCGCAAAGTTGCCAAGCAGATTCGACAAACCCCCAACCCCAAGCTACTGAAGACCAAGGAACGCGCGATCAATCGCCTTTCCGTGAATGACGCCACGGCTGTCGCGCATGCTTTCAGCCTCTTCTTTCACCTTGTCAATCTTTGTGAGGAACGCGAACGTGTTCGGCGCCTGCACGCGCATGATGGGCAGGAGGCTGGTGCGCCCATGTCGTTGCGCCACACGTTCACCGAGTTGCGCCGGCAAAGGATACCACCCGCGGCAGTCAAGAAACTGCTGGCTTCCATGCATATTGAGCCGGTGTTGACTGCCCACCCCACTGAGGCCAAGCGCCGCAGCGTGCTGAACCATATCCTGCGTCTGGGGAGAACGCTGGATGCTGCTTGTGGCGATTTGACGCCCGCTACGGAACGTGACGTCGATTCCTGGATTGAAGCCTTGTGGCTTACCGATGAGGTCCGCGAAGGCGTGGTAACTCCGGAGATGGAAAGCGAGAACGCCCGTTTTTTCCTGGAGCACACTATCTACGATCTGGCGGGGAGTTTTTGGGATAGGTTTTGCGCGGAGATGGCTCGCCGCTATCCGCAGCTTCCAGAGCCCGCGCCCTTTCTGAGCGTTGGTTCCTGGGTGGGGACGGACCGCGATGGCAATCCCTTCGTCACGCCGGAGACAAGCTTGGACGCGGCGGAACAGGTGCGCCGGAGCATTCTTCGCTATTACCACGATGCGTGCCGCCGCATGTTGGGCTGGGCCTCGTTCCCCTGCCGTGATCTGAAGTTCGAATCTGCATTACGACGTGAAATCAATCGGGACATGCGGCGTTTTCCCGCCACCCGCGTTTTCGAAGCCACCGACCAACCCAGTGAACTTTACCGGCGCAAGCTGCGCATCATGATGTGGCGGCTGGAGCGCACGGCGGACCGCACTTTGGGCGCCTACGCGACACCCCAGGAATTTACCGCAGAACTTCGCAAGCTGACGGACCTGCTTACGGCCTACCCCAGTCCTCGCATTGCGCGATTAGGGCCTGGCCGCTTGCGTGTGGCCTCGCAGGTTTTTGGTTTTCATGGCGCCAGCCTGGATTTCCGCACCCACTCACATGCCACCCGCGGCGCGGCGAATGAAGTTCTGAGCAAGGCGCACCTGCCCACGCAACCGGTGGAAGCGCGCATTCAATCCGTCAAGCAGATGCTTTTCAAGCCAGTGCTGCGCTCGTCTTTTTCCGCGAGTACGCAGCACGTGCTGGAGGAATTTCGCGCCCTTCGCACCATCCAGGAACGCAATGGCGAAGCGGCAGCGCATCGTTACATTTTGAGCATGACATCAAGCGCGGCGGATATGTGGGACGTAGTGCTCCTGGGGCGGCAGGCGTGCCTCGTCGAACCCCGCGGCAGTGACTTGATATCGCATCTGGACGTCATCCCCCTCTTCGAAACCCTGGATGATCTGCAAGCCGGACCGCGAATTATGGAGGAGTTGTTTGCCGATCCTCTTTACCGCCGTATTCTGCGTTCTCGC
>JARLGN010000139.1 GCA_031292775.1 Acidobacteriota bacterium
CTGAATCAGGAGGGGAGTTCGGCGGGGTGCCCCGCGACACATCGTTATTTCGAGGAGGAAAGATTCAAAATGCGTTTTCGAATTGCACTTTTGTTCTTAATATTTACCGTGGGCCTGATGCCACGATCATGGGCGCAGGAAACACCACGCGAGCAGTTCAACATTCGCGAACATTACACCAGGTACGAGTACCGCATTCCCATGCGGGATGGCGTGCACCTGTTCACGGACGTTTACGTTCCCAAGGACACGTCCGTTGCCTATCCCTTCATGGTGAACCGCACGCCCTACAGCCTTGCTCCGTACGGGGAGGATCAGTACCGCCCCAGGCTGGGGCCCTCGGAGGCCTTTGCGCGCTCGGGCTATATTTTCGTTAATCAGGACGTGCGTGGGCGCTACATGTCGGAAGGCAAGTTTGTGGAAATGCGTCCCCACCTTGATGAAAAGCACGGCAACAAAGACGTGGATGACAGCACCGACATGTACGACACGGTGGAGTGGCTGCTCCACAACATTCCCAACAACAATGGCAAGGTTGGCATCTGGGGCGTTTCCTATCCGGGCTTCTATACTTCGGCCAGTATTATCGACTCGCACCCCGCCATCAAAGCCGCCTCACCGCAGGCTCCGATGACCGATCTGTTTATGGGTGATGACGCCTACCACGGCGGGGCCTTCATGCTCTCGGCCAACTTCGGTTTCTACGCTTATTTCCGGCCGCAGGACAATCCCACTCCGCCGCCGGTGATCCCTGGGTTTGATTACGGCGGGCCCAGCGCTTATGACTTTTTCCTCAAGCTCGGGCCGCTGTCGAACGCCAACGTGCGTTATTACCATAGCCAGAATTTTCTATGGAACGATCAGGTGGGGCACACCACCTACGACGATTATTGGAAGGCGCGCAACCTAGCTGCCCACTTGAAGAATATCCATTGCGCCGTGCTGACGGTGGGGGGATGGTTTGACGGCGAGGACCTCTCCGGTCCCTTCAAGGTTTACCGCGCCATCGAACAGAACAATCCGGGAATTTACAACGGACTGGTGGAAGGCCCCTGGATACACGGTGGCTGGGCGGGCATGGATGGTGAGCACCTGGGCAGCGTCAGCTTTGGCGCCAAGACGGGTCAATACTTCCGCGACAACATTCAGTTTCCCTTCTTTGAACACTATTTGAAGGGGAAGGGGATGGAGGATTTGCCCAAGGCCTACGTGTTCGAAACCGGCACCAACGTGTGGCGCAAGTATCCGAGTTGGCCGCCTCCCAATGCCAAGACTCGCGTGCTCTACTTCCAGGACAATGGCGGATTGTCATTCACGGCCCCGGAAGAGAAACAGGAAACGTTTGACGAGTACGTCAGCGATCCAGCCAAGCCCGTGCCGTTCATCGATTACGCCGCCATTCGAGTGCCGCAGGAATACGCGGTCAGCGATCAGCGCTTCGCTTCCACCCGGACGGACGTGCTGGTGTACAAAACGGAACCGCTGGAAGAAGATGTGACGATTGCCGGCCCCATTTCTCCGCGCCTGTTTGTTTCCACCACGGGCACGGATTCCGATTTCGTGGTGAAGATTATCGACGTCTATCCACCCGATTATCCTCAACCGGAAACTCCCGGGACGCCGGCCGCTCCCGCTGCGGGCGCTCCGCCCCGGCCCCGGGATATTCCGCCGCCGCCCATTGTACTGGCCAGCTACCAACAGTTGCTGCGAGGCTGGCCAATGCGCGCGAAATTCCGCAACAGCTTTGAGAAGCCGGAACCGATGGTGCCCGGCAAGGTGGAGGAACTGGACTTCACCGCGCCTGACATCAACCACACGTTTCGCCGCAACCATCGCATCATGATTCACGTTCAGAGCACGTGGTTCCCGCTGATCGACCGCAACCCGCAGACCTTTGTGAATATCCCCGACGCCAAGCCGGAGGACTTTAAGAAGGCAACGGAAAGGGTTTACCGCGGGAAGGGAAAATCATCTGGCGTTATTGTGCACGTACTCGAATAACGAGTGCAGGGCGATGTGGGGCAGAGCGGCGTTCGGCCCCAAAGTGGGCATTGGTAGCGCGGACCTCCGCCGTTGAGGTCCGCGGCTTTTCATTGTCACGGACAACCTGCAGCCGCCCGACGAGATCTGGGCTTGCCGGCGATCGTTTGTTCCCGCACGACCGTCGCTATGGGGGCAGGTTCAGCCCTCCCAGGGATTAATGATTAAAACCCCGGTCGGTTCGAAATCAGCGGTGTTCCGAGTCATGACGCGGAGGCCATGGCGTAGCGCCGTGGCGGCAATCAGACCGTCAGTAGCGGGCACAACGCGCCCCGCCTTTTGTGCCGTGGCGGCAAGTTCCCCCCAGAGGCGGCAGATTTCAAGGTTAATCGGTAAAAGCCGATCAGCGTAATCGCGTTCGAGCGTTTCCACCCAGGTGGCAAGCGTGCGCTTTTTTGGGCTTTCTCTCAGAAGGGAAATGCCTTTAAGGATTTCGCCGATGGTGATGACGCTGACGAAAAGGTCTTCTTCGTTCAGGGCGTCCACGGCTTGGCGAACACCATCGTGCCCCTTTGGATGACGGAGTTCTGACAGGACGCAGGTGTCCAGCAAGACTCTCATAGCTTTACGTTCCGCATCGGGGACTTGTCGCGGTCAAGGTCGAGCCCCTGCAAGCTTGGACCATCACCCATGAGAAACCGCTTGAAGCCCATGCGCTTACCCGTCAGCTTTTCGTAGTCGCGTTGGGCGACAACCACCACGGCGTCGCGGCGTCGCAAGACAACCTGGGGCTCCCCCGTAAGGGCACGGTTCACCACTTCGCTGAAGCGATTCTTAGCATCTGCCAGACGCCATGACATCAGGGCCTCCTCAATCTAGCCAATCTAGCTAAATAGTCGCATATCCGGGCAAGAAGGGCAAGTGGGCTTCTCCAATCGACCGATTTGGCCTAATACTCGCCCAGTTTCCCCGGTGGACACCATGTCTCTTGCCAGCCGATATCGAGCCTGTTAGCCTTGCCCGACAATCAGGAGGAGGTTGTGAACGATGCGAACCTCAGTTCTGAGGAATTGGCGAAGCGCCGTCCTGGCGATCGCGTTCCTGGCTCTTAACAGCGGCAGCGTGGATTTACGGGCGCAGGAGGGATGTTCAGCACCAGCGCCTTCTCCTGGCGCAGCAGGGGCAAACATCTTCAATGACCGGCAGGAAGCGGACCTTGGTGATGCCATGGCCGAGCACCTGCAACGCAATTTCCGGGTGTCAAACGACGAGCAGTTGACTGCCTACCTTCGCCAGATTGCCACCCGCCTTATGAAGCACATGCCCGCCACGCAACTCCCTCTTAAGCTCTTTCTTGTTGACCTGTCAGAGGCCAATGCCTTCACTTTTCCGGGAGGACGCATTTACGTCTCCCCTAAAATCGTGGCTTTAGCACGAAATGAAGATGAGTTGGCGGGAGTTCTGCCCCACGAGCTCGGTCATATGGTGACCCATCAGGGTGCGATCAAGATGACTCGCTCCTTGGACGAGATTCTGGACGTTACGCGGGTTTCCGACCGGCGCGATGTTTTCGATCAATATCACCGGATAATCGAAAACTCATGGCGCAAGCCGGGTGCGCTCCGTCGCCACCCAAAGGAGGAGGAAGACAGAGAACTTGTGGCCGATCGGCTGGCGCTCTACGCCATTGCGGGATCAGGGTACTCCGTGGATGCATTCCCCGACTTCTTCGATCGCATCGCCGGAACTGCCATGAAGACGGGCAACTGGTTATCCGACATATTCGGTACCCCTAATCCGGAGGCGAAGCGCTTGCGCGAAATGATCAAGACCGTGGCCGCGATACCGGAGGGCTGCATTGATCGCGCGCCCAAAGCTACCGGAGAGTATTTCAAGACATGGCAGACGGCGGTGGTTGATTTCTCGGGGTGGAATAGCCAGGAAGTGTTGCACGGCGTATTGAACAAGACCAAACTAGACCCTCCCTTACGGGGTGAGATCCGCCACCTGAAGTTTAGTCGCGACGGCAAATATGTTCTGGCGCAGGACGAAGGAAACATCTATGTCCTGACGCGACAGCCCTTCGTCCCACTTTTTCAAATTGAAGCCCCGGATGCCGCGCCGGCCCAATTCAGCCCCGACTCGAACCTGGTCGTCTTTAATAACCGCAGCCTGCGAGTGGAGATTTGGAACATTGCAACACAAAAGCGGGCGTCTGCGCATGAACTCATCGAGCGCAAGGGATGTTGGCAGTCCAACCTTTCTCCGGACGGCAGGATACTTGCATGTGTCGAAAAACCAACTCAATTGGATGCCCGTGCAGATTTGGTGTTGTTCAACGTGGCCTCGGGGGAAGAGGTTTTTCGCAAGACCTCGTTTGGTCCGAATTCAATGGAGGTATATTACAGCGTACTATTCATGTTTTTTCAGGACTTGGACATCAAGGCAATCGACAGGCATTTTATCTTCGCGGAGTTCACTCCCGATGCGCAATATCTCCTCACCGCGTATGGAGAAGAAAAGTTCCTCATTGATCTGAAGACGGTTCAGGCTGTCTCCATTCCCAAGCCGCTTAATAAGCAGTTGACCGGTGGCTTCGCATTTCTGGGCAAGGATCGCATTGTTACCATCAACAAAAGTAACCCTGACAAGTCTCACGTGCTGGCATTCCCTTCGGGAAACGTCCTGGCGGATGTGCCGCTGGGCCGAGTCGATCTGGCTACGGCTACGCGGGGAGATTTCGTCATGCTGCGTCCGGTAAAGGACTACCCGGTGGGAGTGCTGGACCTCACGGCTGGAAAAGGCGTCTTTACCTATAAACGATCGGCCCTGGACATCTTCGATCAGGTCTTTGTTTGTGAAGAGCGCGATGGGGAATTGGGCCTTCGCGATGTGCGCTCACATCAACAGTTGGCGCGGACTTCGTTGCCCGGGGGGCATCTGGGCATGCTTAAGGCCGGCGCGATCTCGGCAGATTGGAAATGGCTGGCGGCTTCGGAAGAGGGCCGGGGCGCCGTCTGGGATCTCAGCAGTGGACAGCGGTTCTACCACGTTCGCGGGTTCCAGGGTGCGTATTTCCCCAACACGCACGTCATCTACGCGGATTTTCCCAAATTTAACGACGTGCCCCGCAGCTTCTGCCAGATGAGTCTGCACGCAGAGCAGATTTCGACGAAGGCTGAGATCACGGAGGAGCACGCCCGCCAACATGGCCAATTCCTGGTGATCTTCAAGGCCCCCGGCGAGAAACAGTCTGGTGAGCCTCGGACACTGGAAATTCAAGATGTGACCACCGGAGCGACGCTGTGGTCGCGATATTTCCCAAATGAAGAGCCATCCTTCTCAGTTGGCTCGTCCGAAAACAGGCTCTTGGTCTGGTGGCAGGCTTCGAGTGCCACGGCTAAGGACGAGATGCAGAACTTTCCTGCCATCAGTGAGAAGCTTTCCGTGCGAAAGGAAAGGGCTGAGGCTTATTTCCTTGAAGTCCTCGAAGCACGGACCGGGAAGGTTCTGGGGGCGCTCGCCATTGAAACCGGAATCCGCTTCGGGGGAATCAGTGATGCCCATTGCTTGGGCGATTGGGTGACCATTTCGGACAATCAAAACCGTGTTTTGCTCTACTCATTGTCGAGCGGAAATGAAGTGGGGAGGTATTTTGGCAACCACCCTGTCCTCTCCTCCGCAGCCGGACTTCTGTGCCTGGAAAACGAATCCGGGCACATCACTCTTTATGATTTGAACTCCGGCAAGGATCTCGATCACTGGGTATTCTCCAGCCCCATCAGCCTTCGCGAATTCAGCCCGGACGGTAAACGCCTTTTCGTCTTGACCTCTGACCAAACCGTATACGTTCTGGATGTGTCCGCCTCTGCGCAATCAAACGGCACCCGTTGAGGTTTGGGATTTGATGTGGTCTGGGATATTTTCACCTTCTTCGCTCGAAGGGCCGCGACCTTGCATTCTCTCCCCAAGTGGGCGTTCTTCCTTGGTAGGCTCGGATTGTTGTTGACAAACACAATTGATAGGCTATGCTTAAGGTGGGCCCCTGGCGTGCCGCCGGCGCCGGGCGCCTCTCGGATTCTCCCCCCACGAGAGGGCAAAATAGGGAGAGGACATCAGGCGTGAGCGGGCGAGGAGACGTCCGGCGAAGGTCTTCAGGCGTCCGCTTTCGGCTGGTACTGGCCCTTATGCCAGGGCTGGTCAGGCGCCGGAAAGTTGGAGGACGTCGATTGCTCCCAATGAATTCATGAAAGGAAAGGAGTTAGCGATTAATGGAAACAAATGCGGGGCCGATGCCGAAATCTATGTTATTGAAAAAACAGATGTTACTTTGGCAAAAAGCCGCCCAATGGGAATAACAAAAAAAGATGTTAAAAATGAAGGTTGCTCCCAATAGTTGATTGAAAACAAAGGGGCAAAAAAAGTGCTCCCAATGAGCTGATGAAAACAAACAAGTTACATTGATTTTAAGCTATTCAAATGAAAATACAAGAGTTAAAGGAAAATTTCGCCCTTACTGCAGATGGAATTTGGAGCTTCTCATCCTGAAAGGTGGCAGCGCATATCCCGCGCGAGGCTCAGGACGACAGCTCAACGGACGGAGCTGCGGCCGTGAATCGCAAATCTCCTGTCAGCCAATCACCCGATCGCCCGATGATCCAATGAACCTATTCCCGGGAATTAAGCAGAACCAGCCAACGTTCGACCCCTACACCCAGAATATATCGGGATGGTCGGTGGGCCCGTCGAGGTGTCCGACGAGCTTCTTCTCCAACATGGGCCGCGAGACGGAGAGTTCCTCGCGCAGGCGTGCCATATCCATGGCGCTGAAAGGAGTAAAGCTGCGGCCCAGGGCCACGTTGCGCTCCAGCATTTCCACCTCGGGCATGCCGGAGACGGCGGTGGTGACCGGCAGGCTCAAAGCGAAACGCATTAGGGAAACAGGATCGGTCTTGCCGGGTTCCGTGCCAATCAGGTTTTCCTGGCCGAAGACTTTCATGGCAATCACGCCCAGCTTCTTCTTGTTGGCGGCCACCAGGGCGGTCTTTTCAAAACTGCCGTTCCCGGTGGGATTCAGCGCCATCTGCACGCAGTCAAGAGGGTGCCGTTCAATGGCCTGGGCCAGGGTGGGGCCGTCGGTGTGGCTGGTCATGCCGATGAAGCGCGCCATCTTTTGCTCTTTCGCTTCCAGCAGGCCCTTCAACGCGCCGTCCGGAGCCTCAACCTTGGCCAGCACGTCGGCCTTGCCGAGACTGTGGATATGCAGAAGGTCCACGTGGTCGGTCTGCAAGCGCTTCAAGCACCCTTCCAGCCGCTGCATAAAACCATCGCGCGTGCGGTCGGGGATCTTGGTGGCCAGCCACACTTCTTTGCGGCGGGTAGCCATGACTTTGCCCACGCGGGTCTCGCTCACGCCGTCGCCATAGGCGTAAGCCGTGTCGAGGTAGTCGATGCCCAGGTCGATGGCATGGTTCAAGACCTCGAGCGCCTTGTCCTCGTCCTTGTACATCAGGAATCGGCTGCCGCAGCCGAAGGCCAGTATGGAAACCTTGGCCCCGGTGCGGCCCAACGTGCGATGCGGCAAGCCTTGTTCCGTGGCGGAAGCCAGGTTCGACAGCCAGGGAAGATTGGCGGTTGCTGCACCGCCGGCGGCAAGGCTGCCCAGAAACTTACGTCGCGAAAAGTCTTTGCTCATGGCAACTCCTCAAGAAGATTTGGACGAGAATAACGTGCCTGGCCGTGCTCTTTCAATTCGTGCTTGCCGGATGGATCAAGCGGTGCCCAGGTTGGCAGCCCGCGTCTTGCGAAGTCAAACGTACATCGGCAAAGTCCCCGGTTTCGTCGAACGATCCCAGCCCCACTTGTCCGCAGGTCAAGGTTCGGTCGGTTACGGAAAAGCGCGGCGAGGGTTCGGTGTCGACGAACACTTCAATGGAGCCGGAATGGATATCACGCTGAATGCGAATTTTGTGCCACGCCTGGTCCGGCAGAACCGGCGCCGCTTCCATGCCGGCAATGCGGTGGCGCGGCCCGCCGTCGACAAGGAAGATTCCGTTGTGGACATCCACCTTGGCGCCCGGATCGACAGAGAGATGCGTGTAGTAGAAGTGCAGCGTATCCACGTAATTGAAGACCATCAGCACGGAGTGGCCCTGGCGTCGCACTTTCGCCTGGAAGGTAAAGCTTCCCATGCTCGCGCCTTTGAGCAACGCAAATTGCACGGGACGGCGCGGCTCCAGTGGCTCGCGATTGCGCAACATGTGGAGGAAGTGCAACGGTCCCTCGGTGCCAATCACCCAGTCTTCGGGGTAGGGAAGTTGCCAACGGTCGAGCGTGCCGGAGGAGAAGTTGTCGGTGAATTGAATGGAGCGCAACACAGGTCCGGCGCCAACACGGGTGGTCAACGCTACTGCGCAGATTGCAGCCACAAGAACGAACGTGAAGCCCGCACGCTTGTTTATCGTGTGCATAGAATCCATGATTGCCTGCCAGCCCTGAAACCCGATTATAAGGCTTTTCGCGCCTCAGGCAGAATTATTTGGCGGGTAGTCTTGAGCGGACGGGACCCCAATGGAGCGGGGCAGGCTACCTGTGCCACGTTTCGTGGATTTGGCTTTCTATTTCCATGTCGCGCACCCAAAAGCGGAATTCACCTTGACGCATGGGAAAGCTCGGTGCTAGCGTCCCTGATTTGGCTTAAATCAGTATTGAGCACCGTATTCGCGAGGATTTTGAGGAATGTGAACCTCGCGACAGCGGCCACGATGAAGTTGGAAGGGAGAGTCTGGTTTGGATAAGGTCCATGGAATGAAGTGTAAGTGGCATCGCAGGGTACTGGCAGTGGGTACGCTGCTGCTGGCGCTGGTGGGCAGCGGTGCCCCACCGGCATTTGGCCAATTGAACACCCGCTTGCTGCTCGCTACTGGCGAGGCAGTACCCGGGCATGGAGGGTTGGCCTTCGGGCCGTTTCTGAGCCTGGCGATGAATGGCAATCAAGAGATCATTTTCCTCACCAGCTTGCGGAGTCCCCGCGCGGAGATGCGTGCCGTGGTGCGTTCAGTGGGAGTCAGCTTTTCCGTGGTGGCTTTCCAGGGATTGCTCGGACCTTTTCCCCGCACAACTTACGATAGCTTCGGTGCCCCCAGTATGAACGACTCGGGGGTAATGGCTTTTGTCGCTACGCTGGTGACCGACAAAGCCGATCTGCCGAAGGTCGTCGTGGTGCGGCAGGAAGGCGCAAAGCCCCGAGCGGTGGCAACCAACCTGGATGAGCCGCCGGGACACCCGGGGGCAACGTTTGAGGAGTTCTCGGCCCCACTCGTGACCTCTGACGGCAACGTCCTGTTCGGAGCGCGCTGGACGGGGAAGGGCGCGGGTAGTGGGCTGTTCCTGTGGAGCCCGCACGGCCTTCAGGCGCTCGCCTTGCCGGCGGGATTGCAGGTTGGCCCCACGGAATTGCTGGAGCCCTTTTTCTCCGGCCACGATGAAGCGGCATTTCTCCGCCGTGGCGCTTCCCCCGGGATTGCGACGGAGGAGTTCTTCCGCGCCATTGCCATCCGGTCATTTCAGGAATTGCAACCTGCGCCCGAGCCTGACCGCACCACGGAATTGCTGGCGGCGCGGGCAGATTTAGCGCCCGTTCAAATGCTGCTGGTCTATTTGGAGAACGGCAGCATCCAGACGGCCTTGCTGGCGGGTGATCCCACCAAGCCTGTTATGGTGAAACAATCGCCCACGGCCACGCCCGTCAAACCCGTGGACAAGATTCTGAGCCTCACCATTGGGTCGCGAGGGAACCTGATTTTCGCCGCCGCTCCCACTGAGGCAGCCAATGACCTTGCGCTCTATTGCAACTGTGATGGCCAGGCGAATCGGCTGACCACGCCCGAAGATTTTCTGCCCGTCACCTCGGCCGCACCGGGAAAGCCCATCCTTTCTCTCAGCGGCGACACGCAGCAAACCATCGCCTTCATTGCTGCGACGGCAAGCGGCGATAACACGGCCATCTACGTAACGGCAATTCCGTGAGTACAGTCTTTAGGTGGGAGTTGATAGTTGAGTGTTGAGTGTGGTTGGAAGGGCGAGGTTTTGGTCCCGCCCTTCCCGACCCGTGGTTAGAACGCGAGGTTAGTTGCCCATCTGGACTTGCAGGACTTCTCCCGGGAGCTTAGCCATCCGGGTTCTGTGCGAAGAATCAGCCTGGTGGTGGCGGCTTGGGGTGTTGCTATTTCCCGACCGATTGATGGGGGCAGTTGGGGTTCGTCCATAAGCTCCATCCGCCTTATCCAAGGATTCGGAGCCTTCCTTCATTCTCTCCATATGTACTCCCAGGGTGCGCTCCAACTGGAGTAAATCAGATTGCTGGTCCCGGGCGAAGAGAGTGGAGGCAACTCCGTGTTCACCGGCACGGCCGGTGCGTCCCGCGCGGTGGATAAAGGCCTCCGCATCGCCGGGCATGTCGTAGTTGATGACGTGGGCGATGTCCTGCACATGGATGCCGCGTGAAGCCACGTCGGTAGCCACCAGGATGCGGACGCTTCCGCGCTGGAATCCGGCGAGCGCCGCCGTGCGTTGCGACTGGGTTCGGTCACCATGGATCATGGCAGCAGAAAATCCCTGGCGGATCAGATTCTTGGCCAGCCGTTCGGTTCCGCGCTTGGTGCGCGCGAAGACCAGGCAACGGCCCTTCTCACGATTGAGCAGGCGCTGCAGGACTTCCGGCTTGCGATCATGGGACACTTCAAAAGCCTGGATGCGCACGTTCTCGCACGGCTTAATCGTTGAACCAAAGGCCAACCGCACGGGGCTTCGCATGTAGTCATTTACGAGGTGAACTACATCCGCTGCCAGGGTTGCGGAAAAGCACATTGTCTGGCGGTCCTTGGGCAGCGCGGCCGCAATGCGGCGAATGGACGGAATGAATCCCATATCCAACATCCGATCCGACTCATCGAGAATGAGTATTTTGAGCGAGCGAAAATTGATGAGGTTGCGGCCGAGGAAGTCTTCCAACCGGCCGGGAGTGGCGACCACCACGCGTGCACCCTTGCGGATGGCGGTGAGTTGTGTCGATTCGGACAAACCACCAACCACTAGGGCCGCGGGCGCCAGTCGCTTGCCGCGCAGCGCATTGTACTGGTCGGTTACTTGCATGGCCAATTCGCGCGTGGGAACGAGCACCATGGCGGCGATGCCGGCTGCTTCACTCTGCAGCAGATGTTCGATGATGGGAATCAGGAAGGCCAGCGTCTTGCCGGTCCCGGTTTGGGCGGTGGCAAGTACGTCCTTGCCTGCGAGCGCCACTGGAATCGCCGCGGCTTGCACCGGCGTGGGGACCATGAATTTCGCTGCGGCCAACCGCTCCTTCAAACTTTGTGAAATTGTTAATTCTGAAAAACTCTGCATTTACTTGTTCTTTTCTCTGGCGAAGGTTACCGTCATGACGCGAGCAAACATGCGCGCGCAGAGAAACCTGCGTGTCCAGACTCTTTTAGATTTGCGCTGAAGACTTACGGAGAGAAACCGGAGGCGGAAATTATCGACTCAAGCAATTGCCATGAGCAGCCGCACCACACAACCGCGGTAATAAGCGCTAAGTAAGTATAGCACAGGATTTCATTTGGTGTGGGTTAAACACAATGCTGTTCACTTAAGCCTACTGGTCCGGACTTGACCCCCTCACCCCCGGCCCCTCTCCCCCAAAGGGGCGAGGGGAGTGGTAATTTGAATATACATCCCTCGCCCCCTTGGGGGAGAGGGTGGACCGCAACCGGCGCTTTCACCAGCCGGGGCGGGACGGGTGAGGGGGTCGCCCACCAACCAGTTTCCGCTTAATGCCCGGAATCCGGTTAAGTGAACAGTATTGGGTTTAAATAGCACGATACGCGGCAAATTCGTAAGGGCGGTCCGCGAACCGCCCCTACGACTATCGACTTTCGACTATGAACTATTGACTGCTCTACACCGTCAACTTCCAGGGCGCGCGATATTCGCGGCCGAGGAGTTTCTGCGCGGCAGGGCTACCCTTGGTGAGTTTCTGATTGGCGACGTCCCACTCCAGGTGTTCCTTGGTGCGCAGGGCGACGTTGCCCAGCAGGCAGCAACTGCTGCTCCGATGACCGTATTCGATGTCGGTCTGTGGCCGTTTACGAGTACGCATGCATTCCAGCAGGTTGGCGGTGTGCATCAGAACGCCGTCGTCCACCCGCTCCATTTTCATGGCAGGCGCCTTGCCAACTTCCCTCTGTTCCGCGGCGCTACCAGCCGGCCGATGCACTTCACGGTAATCGCCCTGTGTCACCGGCTCCGGAAATACCTCAAAGCCGTCGCGATCAAGGAACATGGTGGCGTCGGTGCCATGGAACTCAATCCCGTAAGACTTCTTAAACATGGAATTGCCATTGCACAGGCGGCTCTCATACGTGGCGATGAAGCTCGGACCCTTTTTGGTCTCGGGATATTCCCAGGTCAGCACCAGCGTGTCGGGAGTCTCGGTGTTGTCCTTGATGTAGTGCTTGGAACCGATGGCGGTGATGCCGGTGGGCCCATCTGTCTTCATCGCCCATTGCACGATGTCCATCAAATGGACGCCCCAGTCACCCGGCCATCCGTTGGCATAATCGTAGAAGTAGCGGAACGTGGACCAGCGGTCCTTGGCCACGCCGAAGCGCTGGAAGTTGTACGGAACCTTGGGTGCCGGGCCAAGCCACATATCCCAATCGAGCCCTGCCGGTGGTTCGGAATCAGGATAAGTCCCCTGTCCATCGGGGAAGCTATTGGCGTAATTCCAGGTGCGCACAAAGCTGACCTTGCCCAGCACGCCGCTCTGGACCAACTCCACGGCTTTTTGGAAATGCAAATTGGAGCGCTGCCACAGTCCAACCTGCACCACGCGGTCGTATTTGCGTGCCGCCGCCACCATCTTTTGGCCTTCTTCCACCGCCACGCAGATGGGCTTCTCCACGTATACGTCCTTGCCTGCCTTGCAGGCCTCCACTTCCGGATACGGATGCCAGTGGTCGGGAGTGGCGATCAGCACAACATCAATTTCCTTGTCGTCCAACACATGGCGAAAATCTTTGTAGGATTTGGCCTTGCCGCCCGCTGCTGCCAGTCCCTGCTCCAGGTTGGGTTGATACACGTCGCACACTGCGGCGACTTCCACACCGTGCTTCATAAAGTTCTGCATGTCGTCCACGCCCTGCCGGCCTGTGCCGATAACTCCCAGCCGGATGCGGTCGTTCGCGCCCAGGACATTGCCTGTGCTGAAGCCTGCCATCGACAGACTGACGCCTGCCGTGGTAAAGGCAGCACGCTTCATAAAATCTCTTCGATTAATTTCATCCGTCATAATGTATCCCCTCGTTTCCATCAAATCTTAAATGCGCGAACCATCCTGCTCGCGTTTGACGAGCCGTTTATATCGAGAAGTGGCGCAAAATTCAAGCTTCTTTCGAGGAAGGTGAGGCGCGGGCTGCCTGGCGCCATGGGCTTGACCTAGGATTCCAGGCTCGGGGTTCGGGAATCGGGGTTCGGGCCCGGCGGCAATTTGTCGCGAGAGCGGTTCTGCCGAGGGCATCTAACGCTGCAATTCTCTGTACGCAAATATCTTGAGATTGATGCTGTTGCGGCTCGCTATTTTACGAGATCGTTCTTCACCACCTGCCCGCCTTTCATCACGAATTGCACGTGTTCGAGGAGGGTGACATTGCTGGTGGGGTCGCCCGAGACGGCGATCAGGTCCGCGAACTTGCCGGGCTCAATGGTGCCGACGCGATCCGCCCAGCCGATCAAGTCGGCGGCACTTATCGTGGCGGATTGGATGGCCTGCATGGGGGTAAGGCCAAATTGGACCATCTTGGCGAATTGCCGCGCGTTCCCACCATGGGGATACACGCCGGCGTCGGTTCCAAAGGCGATCTTTACTCCGTCCTGGGCGGCTCGGCGAAAGCCTTCGCGCTGTTCACGTCCCACCAGGCGCTCCTTGGCCAGCATTTCGTCCGTGAACCCGTAACTCTTTCCCTCGCCGAGAATGAAGTCGTCGTTGTAGATATCCGCCACCAGGTAAGTCCCGTGAGCTTTCATGGCGGCGATGCCTGCGTCATCAATCAAGCTGCCGTGCTCAATGGAATCCACTCCGGCGTTACTGGCGTCGATGATAGCCAATGTGCCGTGAGCGTGAGCTGCCACCTTGCGGCCCAGGCGATGGGCTTCAGTAATGAGTGCGGTCATTTCCGCAGGACTGTACTGTTCAGTTCCGGGCAGATCGCCTCTGGAGAATACGCCGCCGCTGGCGCAGAACTTGATGACGTCGGCGCCATACTTCACTGTTTCGCGCACCTTGGCCATGACGGCGGGGATGCCGTCCGCCACACCCTCGGCGTGATAGTTGAATTCAGGCGCCAGGAGATTTTCGTCGCAATGGCCGCCAGTAATCCCGAGAGGTGGCCCTGAAACCAACATGCGCGGGCCGGGTACATCACTGGCGTTGATCGCGTCCCTCAACGCAACATCCGAGTAACCGCTCGCTCCCACATTGCGCACTGTGGTGAAGCCGGCGTTGAGAGTGATGCGTGCGTTCTTTGCCCCCGTTAACGCTTCACGGGGAATGGAGATGCCCAACCCCTGATACCCGGCGTTGTGCGGATCGCTGGTCAGGTGAGTGTGGCAATCGATGAGTCCGGGCAGCAAGGTGGCGGCTCCGAGATCGATCAGCGTGGCGCCAGCGGGCACCGCAACGTCGGAAGAGGGGCCAACCCTTTCGATGCGGCCGCCGGAAATCAGCACCGTTTGCGAATCGAGGACGCGTCCAGCGCGGACGTCAACCAGGTGCGCAGCCTTTAGAGCGACGACCGTGGGATTCTGTAAGGCGCTTTGCGAGAATGCCGGCGAAGCGAACAGGCTGGACAAAAGAACAAGACGGAGGATTTGGCGCATCGTTGCTCCCGGGAATAATTTGGAGTGCAGATCAGGGCAGAGTGAGAATCGGCATTATGGCATAAGCGGGCACAGCAGCAAAGTCTTTGGAAGAGCGTCCAAGGTACGATAGCCGTCAATTTTTCGATAGGCAGTAGCGGCTATCTTAATCGTGGTGTCATCTTCGGGAAATCTGCATCGAGGAGGAATAATAGTAAGGTGGAATTAAGACCTTTTCCCACCGTGGGTGGCCTCCGTTGTGCTGTGCTGATGAGCCACGCGGGAAGGGGACTCGGCCGCAACTTTGTGCCAATGCCCGGGAATTCATAAAGAAGCTATGCTTTTTTGCCCCAAGAGGGCTTTTTCCGTTGACAGGGGAAATGCCGCGCTGCTATACCAAGGAAACCGGTTTCTAACCACGCTGTTTGGCCAGATGCCGGTGGAAAAAGGTCGACCTCGTTAGGCGAGGTTACCACGCAAACATAAGCCACTGCCCAGAAACCCGGAGACGGGCCAACGGGTGGAGCAGGCATGGCCGGATTAAGGCTTTGTCTAATGTGGCTGTTCCGGAATTCGGGACACTACGTTGTGTGGAGCCAAAGCTCTCACCAGGAGGTTTGAGGAATCGGGTATGCGCTACCCGGATTCCCATCATCGCCCCTGCGGAGTTTTTGCTCCGAGGGGCGTTTTGCTTTATAGGACATTTTTTTGGGGGGGATTGGGTAATCGTGATGGTTGGGTTTCATGCATTCAAGATCGGGAGGCGCGCAGCGTGGCGCTGCGGATGGCTGGGGACGATGGTGCTTCTGTTCGCGGTGGCCATCCCCGTCGCGCGCGGTCAAGATGGTTCGGCGCCGGACAAGGTTCAGGACTCGACCACCCCGACGCTACCAAACGGCCAGACCTGGAATCTTCACATTCAATCCACGGTGGTCGGGCAAGGCCACACTTCTTTCCCGGCTGAGTACACTGGCGCAAACAGTCTTACGCCCGGCGCTGAAGTCAGAGACACCGTATCCGTGGATGTGATGGGCGGCGTGCGCTTGTGGCACGGAGGAGAGTTTTTCACAGACGTCCTCGTATGGCAGGGATACGGACTCAGCAATACGCTTGGCGTCGCCGGGTTTCCCAATGGCGAAGCGTTTCGAGTCGGCAAGACCTATCCTGATGCCGCCATCTGCCGGGCTTTTATTCGCGAAACCATTGGTTTCGGTGGGGAAAAGGAAGCCGCAGAAGAGGCGCCGTTCGAATTGGGCGGGAAGAATGACATTCGAAGACTGACGCTTACGATGGGCCACTTCAGCGCCAAAGACATCTTTGATACCAACGCTTACTCCAATGACCCCCGATCCCAGTTCATGAATTGGGCCTTAATGGCCAATGGCGCCTGGGACTATCCGGCGAACACACTTGGGTTTTCGAATGGCGCGGCGGTGGAATTGAATTCGCGCGCCTGGGCCGGACGCCTGGGCTTGTTTCAGGTGTCGAAAGTCGCGAACGGATTGCGGATGGATTGGAACGTGGCCAATGCCTGGTCCGCAGTGGCAGAGGTTGAAAGGCGATATTCACCTCGGGGACACGCTGGGGCTTTACGCCTGCTTGCCTACGACACGCGAGCCCACATGGGAAGCTATCAGGATACCCTGAACAATCCGGCCCTCGATGAGAATATCGGGCTTACCGCGGCGTACCGGCACAAGTACGGCTTTGGCATCAATCTGGAGCAGGAAATCCGCAAGAATCTCGGGGTCTTTGCGCGCCTGGGTTGGAGCGATGGTAAGAACCAGACGTATGAATTTACCGACGTGGATCGCACCGTCTCGGCGGGACTTAACCTGAAAGGGGGACAGTGGCGCCGTCCGCAAGACACGGTAGGCCTCGCGGTGGTCATCAACGGAATCAGCGCCGTCCATCGGCAGTTCCTGGCGGCAGGTGGTTTGGGCATTACCGTTGGGGACGGGGCCCTTGATTACAGCGCCGAGGCCATCGTTGAAGCGTATTACAACTGGAAGATCGCAAAACACTTCCAGTTGACGCCGGATTACCAGTTCGCCCAAAACCCGGCATATAACCGGGCTCGCGGGCCCGTGAACCTCGTCGCCTTAAGGCTGCACACGGAGTTTTGACTTGGCCAAGTTTTATGCGGTTTCACTTTGAGTTTTGAGGCCCAAGGGTGGTGGAGCAGAACGGGGATCGCCCGCATCGCGGTTTTTAGCGCGGAATTGCGGTTTCTTCTTGACAAAGGAAACATGCCGCCCGTATGAAGAGAGCTAGAAGCATTTTCAAGACAATGGAACGGGCGGCTCGTTAGTATTTGGATGGATTTGACCTTGTTAGGCGAGGTTACCGCGCAAACACATGCCACTGTCCGGAAACTCGGAGACGAGCCCGCGGGTGGAGAAGGCACCGCTGGATTAATGCCTTCCCCAAGGTGGCTACTCGATCAACGGGACATGGCGTTTTGCGGAGCCAAAGCTTTCACCCTGAGGATTCCGGACTGTGGGCACTTGCCCAGAGCCGGGTGAATCGCCCCGTGGGAATTTGGGCTCGCGCGGCGTTTTGATTTCGGTGGGTTTCTGCCGATAGGGAATTCGGAGGTTGAGGATGATCTATTTCACCGAACTGCAGAATCTTCCGATCTACGGCGTGAAGGGTGAGTTCCTGGGCAAGCTGGAAGATGTGTGTGTCGATCCCAACCACAAGGCCGCACGTGTGGCTTCTTATCTCGTCCGTACGCCACAGAAGAGTCTAAAGAGCATTTCCTACACCCAAATTCAATCCATCTCTGTGCGGGCCGGACAAACCAGCGTGCCGCGAGATGAACTGAAGAGCTATGAGGTGGACGAGGGATTCATCCGGATCAAGAAGGATGTTCTCGACCAGCAGATTATTGACGTCGACAACCGCAAGGTGGTGCGGGTAAACGACGTGGATTTGGACATTGAACCTACCGACGGACACAGCGAACTCCGGATCGTGGCCGTCAATGTGGGATTGGCCGCTGCGGTGCGCCGCCTGCTTCAGGGGACAATGGCCAAGCACAACATCCGGCTGATCACCAAAGGCATTCCGACGCGAACCATTCAGTGGGAATTTGTCAATCTCATTGAAGCAGACCCGGCGCGCCGCGTGAAGCTGCGCATCTCCTATGACCGGCTGGCAGAATTGCATCCCGCGGATATTGCCGACATCCTGGAAGATCTGAGCTACAACGAACAGAAGGCGGTCATCGAATCGTTGGACGACGAGACCGCAGCCCATGCCCTTTCCGAGATCCCCACCAAAATGCAGGCGGATTTACTCGAAAGCATCCCAACGGGGAAAGCAGCCGACATCGTGGAAGAGATGCCGCCCGATGAAGCGGCTGATGTCTTGAACCAACTTTCTCCGGAGACTTCCGCGGAAGTGCTGGCTGACATGGAGAAAGATGAGGCCGAGGAAGTCCGGGAGTTGTTGGGATTTGAGGAGAATACTGCCGGGTCGATGATGACCACCGAGTACGTCGTGGTGCATGAATCCGCTACGGTGGAGGGAGCCATTGAGGCCTTGAGGAATTTCGAGGGTCATGTGGAAAACATCCACCAGATTTATATGATCGATGACGAAGCAACTCTGAAAGGGGCCGTGGCCCTCGGACGGGTGGCGCTCGCCGACGCCAACACGCCGCTGGGAGACCTTACGACTGAGCCACCGATATCGGCGCAGGCGGAGCAGAGCGTAAGATCAGTGGTGGACCTCTTCCATAAATATAATTTGATGTCACTTCCTGTCATTGATGAGGACCGTCACTTGCTGGGAATCGTTACCGCTGACGACGTCCTGGAGTTGGTGATCAACCGGAAGTAGAAATTGTCGATTGCCGATTGTCGATTTCTGCCTAACCGACCATGGACTACCGAAAAATCAGCGATTGAAGAACCAGCGAATGGACAATCAGCAATCGAAAATCGGCAATCGAAAATCTGGGAGCTCCCATGCCGGTGAAAATCAATAGATTTCGAAATCTTGGCGCCAAGCTGTTGATCTTCTTTGCGGTCCTGGGTCCAGGACTGATCACGGCCAATGTGGATAACGACGCCGGGGGTATCTACACCTATTCAGTGGCAGGGGCCAAGTACGGCTTCTCGCTGCTCTGGACGTTGATTCCCATTACCATCGCCTTGATCATCGTGCAGGAAATGGTGGCACGCATGGGGGTGGTTACCGGCAAAGGCCTGGCGGATTTGATCCGCGAAGAATACGGCTTTCGCACGACCTTCATCTTGATGGTCCTTCTGATCATCTGCAATTTTGGAAATACGGTATCGGAGTTTGCCGGGCTGGCTTCCGGGACGTCGGTATTCAACATGAGCCGGTTCGTGGCGGTCCCGCTGGGCGCCATTTTTGTGTGGTTGCTGGTGGTGAAGGGAAGCTACCGCTATGTGGAAAAGGTCTTCATGGCGGCCTGCGTCATATATCTGGCGTACCCGGTTTCCTGCTTTCTGGCGCATCCAGATTGGACGAGTTCACTTGTTAGCACGGTGAAGCCGTCGTTCCAATTCAGCTCTGGTTACTTTGTTATGGTCATTGGTTTGGTGGGGACGACCATTGCCCCGTGGATGCAGTTCTACCTCCAGTCGGCCGTCGTGGAAAAAGGGGTGAAGCTGAAGGATTACTTCTACTCGCGATTGGATGTGGTTGTCGGCTGCATCATGACCGACGTGGTGGCGTTCTTTATCATCGTGGCCTGCGCCGCCACAATTTATGTGACCGGGCATCGGGACATTAAGGATGCCGGAGACGCTGCCATGGCCCTCCAGCCCCTGGCCGGCCATGCGGCCAGCGCGCTGTTCGCGGTTGGACTTGTCAACGCCTCGCTCTTTTCCGCCTGCATCCTGCCCCTTGCCACCGCCTATTACGTCTGCGAAGGGCTGGGACTCGAATCGGGAATCAACAAGAGCTTTAACGAGGCCCCCGCTTTTTATTGGCTTTACACGAGTTTGATTTTCCTGGGGGCACTGGCCGTCGTCCTCCTTAGTGAGGATCAGCAGGTCCCTGTTATTCTCCTCTCCCAGGTTGCCAACGGTATCCTATTGCCCTTCGTAGTGATCTTCATGCTGCAGCTTACTAACCGCGAAGACCTGATGGGACCTTACAAGAACGGTCGCGTCTTCAATATCATCGCCTGGACGACCTGTATTGTGATGATCATCCTTACCGCCATGCTGGCCATCACCAGCTTGATGCCCGGCAAGTTGCCGGGGTAAGCGGGCTACGCGTTTCGGCCGTCCGCCCCTATCCGGATGTTCATATTAGGGCTGGCGAAAGGGCACTCGTCTCGCAATGGCTCCCGAAATCAGGCTTAACACGCACGCATGCCTGCGCGGCTTTGGATTGTATGTAATGTTAGGAGGGGCAACGCCTAAGCTTGCTCATGCGACTTCACGAATCTCCGGAGTGCCTGGTGATCACCCATACTGATGGATGTGAACTCCACCCCGACTCCCTTTCCATTTTCAGCCCACCGCACGATTGCTTCCGTGCTTAATCGGGGCAGTTCGGGGGGTTGACCAAAGACCAGGTGAAGATGAGTGCCGACGGGGAACACTTCATTCGAACGGAGGCAGAGCCCGGTGTCGCTCAAATTCTTGGTCTCCACCACATAGGGGGCTCCCCCATTCGACAGGACGACGGTCAATGATGCGTTGAGTCGCGGAGCTGGTTTTCGATCCCGTATGATAGTCGTCATAATTTCTGGACGTCCTCCCTAGGTGTAAGTTCACTTCGAACCCGAAGGGTTCTTAGGCAATCGTTCCGCCAAACTCCGCGCTCAATTAATCATTGTGAATACAATCGATTAGGCGCGTTGATGGTTCGACATTGATCGTGTGGCGTGAAGAAATTCCCTACCTCGGGAACTTTTGGGCGAGCGGGCAGCCGTGGCGACACCCTGGTTGTCTGCTACCGCTGGCAGCGGGGAAGCGCACCCTTGCGAAGATGGTACGCGACACACAGACTACATTCGCCGTGCAGCGTGCAATCTTTGGGGCACGGGCACTCCGCATAACCGCGCTCCTGTGGCGTGGCAGGCGCCCCTGCCGGGATAAGGTGAAGATGGGCCGAAGCGATTCCCCGCTTCTTGTCGCCTCTGCCTGGACGTTCACGGTCTCTGGACATCGACGTACCCCAAAATCAACGCTGATGGAACGGTTGGAGCAGAGCACTGTAGGGCCGAACGGCGTTCGGCCTCGGATCAGCGCCGCCGGTCCCTACATGTCCGGTTGCGGCTCCGCCGCACTGCGCTTCCGCGTGCTATGTTAGCGCAGGTTTTGAGTCATTAGTCATTAGTTTTCAGTCGCCGGCAAAGACCAACGATTGGGGAACAGACCTGCGCTCTGCGCCAGCGAATTTTTTCATCACTTGGGTCGCGAAGCCGAACCCGCTTGATGTATTCTGGAGTTACGATGGCTGACTCAAGTATAGGAGCAGAGAAAACTGCGGCAACGGCGAATCCGGCGATTCAAGCTGGTGCTGCGCCGCGTTCTCCCATCTCTTCTTCCTGGGCCACCCTCGGGCACGAACTCTTCCGCGTCCTGTGGATTGCTTCCGTCGCTTCCAATGTTGGCACGATGATGCAAGAGGTTGGCGCAAGCTGGCTCATGACCCAGCTCGCGCCTTCGCCGTTGATGGTGGCGCTGATTCAGACGGCAGGCGCCCTGCCGGTGTTTTTGTTGTCGTTGGTTTCAGGGGCTCTTGCGGACATTGTAGACCGCCGCCGGCTGCTGATATTCAGCCAGGCCTGGATGCTGGTGGCGGCCGCCGGGCTGGGTATCCTGACTGTTTTTCACCTGACATCGCCACTCATCCTCTTGAACTTCACCTTCCTTCTGGGCTTGGGCAACGCGTTGACCGGACCGGCGTGGAATGCGATCGTGCCGGAACTCGTTCCCCGCGCCGAGGTGGGTGCAGCCGTCTCGATCAACTCTGTGGGATACAATGTGGCGCGAGCCGCGGGTCCGGCGCTGGGCGGACTGGTGGTGGCGGCGGTCGGTTCCGGGGCCGTCTTTCTGCTTAACGCCGCTTCGTTCCTGGGCGTCATCGTGGTGTTCTACCGCTGGCACCGCAAGCCCCGCAAGAGCGTCATGCCGACGGAGCGCGTGGTGGGAGCCATGAGGGCCGGATGGCGCTACGTGGCCCACGCTCCCGCCATCCGCTCGACGCTGTTCCGTCTGTCTCTCTTCATGCTCGGGGCGAGCGCCTTTTGGGGCTTGGTGCCCCTTTTCGCACGCCAGCACCTGGGGCGCGGGGCTGCCGGCTACGGCGTCCTGCTCGGTTTTTTCGGAACGGGTGCGGTGATGAGCGGCTCCATTCTGCCGCGCATGCAGCGTTGGCTGGGCATCAAGCGGCTGTTGATCTCCACCACGCTTCTTACTGCGGGCGCGCTCGTGCTCATGGCATTGTGGCGCCATTTCCCGGTGGCCTGTGCGGCTGCTTTCGCTGCCGGGGTTGCCTGGACCGCAGCCTTTTCCACCTTTAACACCAGCGTTCAACTCAACACCGCGGCCTGGGTGCGCGGTCGCGTTATGGCGTTTTACCAGCTCACCTATTTCGCCGCGTTGGGCGTGGGAAGCGCCCTCTGGGGCACGGTCGCCGAGCATGTGGGCATTCCTCGGTCGCTGCTGGTGGCCGCCGTGGCGCTGGCAGTGGGCCTCTTCGCGGTGGCCCGCTATCCCGTTGACTTCGGCGAAGGGCTTAACCTTGCACCCTCATATCGACCCATACCGGTGGTGATGAATGAGCCGCAGCCGGAGCAGGGGCCGGTGCTGATCACGGTGGAGTATCGCATTGACCCGCAGAGGGCGGGGGAATTCACCTCGGCGATGCTTGAACTCGGCCGCTTCCGCCGCCGCGACGGCGCCGTGGACTGGGGCCTCTTCGAGGATGTTGCCGAACAGGGCCGCTACCTGGAGACCTTTGTGGTTGAGTCCTGGGGCGAACACCTCCGCCAGCATGAACGAACCACGGTTGCCGACCGTCAAATTTCCGAACGCGCCAACTCCTTCCATCTTGGTGACACTCCTCCCACCGTCTCCCACCATCTCTATGCCTACCACCAGGAGGCTTGATCCCTCCCGCGCCCGGTAGCGCATTCATTGGTATTGAAAATCCCCGCGAGAGACAGTTAGAATAGCCATCATTCAGGGCAATTTGACAGTTGGGCTTATCGAACCCGTGGACTCGGGCGAATTCTGGAAATTGTCTTTCCACCCGGATTTGCAGAGGGAGGCCTACGTGACTGAACCCGCAGCCGAAGAATCCAAAGGGCTCGCCAAGAAGGTTGAGGAACTCTCCAAACTCGGGACACTGGTCCTGGTGGGACTTTACGTCTTGGGGCTGTTGATTACCAACGGTCACCTCATGTTGCTTGGTATTGCCGACTTCTCCGCTTTACAAGCTCGTTTTGTAATGACGGGCATACTCTTTGTCATCTACACCCTCATCCTGCTGATGTTACCGGTATCCCTTGTATTCGGATTGTGGTTTGGCTATCAAATAGTCAAGAACATGTCCACGGGCTGGACGAGACTCTTGTTGAGTCTATTGGCTATCCTCTTATGTTTATGGCTCGTTGTGGAACTCTTTGGATCCATAGTTGGTTATATGCTGCCCTGGGGCCGCACTTGGGATATGGCGCTCAAGAATGAGTTTAAGCCATCGTTTTACATCAGAGATCTCGTAACCTGCGCGCATCAACTGAAGGACGCATTCTGGCATGCAAAGATCATCTTTGCCGGAGTGGCTTTGCAGGTCATGTTGGCGATGTTCTTATACCTTATGGGGCTTTGGGGGAATCTCAAAGTATCGGAGGATGCTCACAAGGGCCTGGTGAAATTGGCACCCTATTTGTCGCTCCTTGCTGCTCCCTCCTTGTTCCTCCTCATCATGGGTTACGCGGATAGTGTCTTCCCGAACCTTCTTTACAACGTCGGCGGCGGCCAGCCTCACATCATTGAATTGCACCTCAAGGCAACCGAAGCGCCGTTGCTCCTCAAGGAACTGCCCGCTCTTAATCGGGATAACAGTGCAACCTCGACAACGACGGCTCCCCTGGTTCTCTGGCACCAGGACGAGGCGTTTTTTTACGTTACTCCGGCGAGCGTCCATGCAATTTCCGCCGGTGGATTGACCGCAATCGCCGTCGGATCAATTCAGGCCGTTCGCTACCTGGCCGGCTATATCAGGGTTGGTTCTGACGGACGCATTGACACCTCGCATGTTGCGTCAACGCCGTAGCGCGCAGCGACCGTGGCCTGCGGGCCGTCATTTCGGCACATAAAGGAAGACTGTCTCCACGTCCGCTCCGGTGTCCCGGGTGGAAGGAGAGGTGCCGAAAGCATACCAGGTAACCAGCGAACGCCAATCGATCTTGCCGACATTGGGAGGTCCGGGGTCGTAGACCTTGACCATCATCGTCCTGGTGTTAATGCCGGCAATGACGACAATGTGCGTCTTGCCATTTACCCAGAGGGGGCCATAAATTCGCAGCCATTTTTCCAAGGCTTCGAGCGTGGGGCTCATGGGTGGCACGGCCTGCAAGCCGAGGCGTTTGGCCATCGCCAGGATTTGCGGATTCTGGAGGCCGGCATTGCCATCGCGAATCTTGGCACACTCGGCATCCAGGTCCGGAGGGACGAGCCAGGCGAGTGACTGCTGGGCCTGGTCTTGTCGCCACTGGATCAGCATTTGAGCGCTTGCATACCAGCAGGACATTTGCAACTTTTGCGGGATCAGGGTCATATTGGGAACTTCGTAATAGCCCATAAACGCACTCCCTTCCTTGCAAGGTGAGATTACCTGCAATCCTCAGTGGCACTATGGCTTGACAGCAATTCCAAAGGGGATCCCCGATTTGACTCAGCAAGGCGAGTTTACTATATCCCCCGGCTATTTCAAAATTGTGCCCGGAGCATGAGGTCATTCGGAGTCTATTTTGTCTGGCCTGCCTGGTGCAGATCACCGCTCCGCGCTGCCGCGCGCTCTATGAGCGCCGGTCCTGTCCGCTCACAAAGGCCATTTTGCGCCCAAGGGGCACCACCCCTAGCCCGTGAAACGGGCGTAAGATCGTAGCCCACCGCGCAAGCGGTGGGTAAAGGAATCAATAAAATTGCCCCGAGCCCCAGAGGGGCGGAAGAACCTGTCGCGCGTGCGGGAAGAGACGCAAACCGCAAGCCCCTGCGTGCGCCACGCGCAAAGCCCTCGTCCCGAATGCCGTGTCCCTGATCCCTAACCCATAATTCGGTGTCGTGAGTCCTTTCGCCCCTGCGGGGCTTGGGTGGGGTTGGGGGCCGATTTCCCCATGGCTCAGAAGCTGTGAAAAAATAAACAATCTCACGCAAAGGCGCCAAGACGCAAAGACCGTAGAGAATAAATGGTTTATTTTCTTCGCGCCTCTGCGGCTCTGCGCCTTTGCGTGAAATGTTCTTGCACTTTCAGGGAATATTTCACACCTTCTCACGCCATGGGCTGCGATCTTTCGTCCGCTTTGCGGGCTTGAGAGTGATCGGCTCCGCTTGATTGCAATCTTGTCCGCGGCCAGCTCTGCGTATTGCGCACTGCCGATGGTAAGATGTGCCCAGTTGGGAGAAGAAGGGTTCATGCTTGAAATTGATCTCGCGCTTCCGCACGCCTATGCAGTTGAAGAAGTGGGTGATCTGCCGGGGACGGGAAAGTTCGATGTCCCGGTGATTTTC
>JARLGN010000140.1 GCA_031292775.1 Acidobacteriota bacterium
CAGTGCCAAAATTGACCAGGGTCAGGGGACGGTCGGGGCTCTCATCAACGATAAGACAGCCTATCTCCAGCTTAACGAAACGATGGGGGGAATGCGTGATGCCGTAGCCCATGCGCAAGCGGGGGTCACCGATTTCCAGGAGAACATGGAGGGGATGAAGCATAATTTCTTCCTGCGCGGATACTTCAAGAATCGCGGTTATGAAGATTCCGCGGAACTGGCGAAGGACGAAATCGTAAGCCTGCCCCCGGGAGCACCCCAGAAGACCTTTACTTTCGAGGCAAAGCAACTCTTTGCCAAAGTGGACACAGCCAAGCTAAAGAACCAGAAGACTCTGGACGCTGTCGGCAGTTTCCTGGTCGACACCGACTTTGGGGTCGCCGTAGTGGCCGTCTATTCCAGTATGGAAGGAGACGCCGGGAAAGACCTGGTCCTGACCCAGGGTCGTGCCATGGTGATCCGCGAATACTTGGTTGAGAATTTCGGCTTTGATGATCGACGGCTCAAAACCGTGGGCATGGGGAAGAAGACGGGCACGAGTCCGGAAAGCGGTTGGGGCACCATCCAGATCCTCGTTTACCCTGCCGGCACAGAAATGCCACCCGCGAAGTTGGCGCAGAATAGCACTCCACCCAAGACCACGGCGGAATTGCCGGTTGCCGAATCGCCCGCTACTCTTTCAAAACCACAGTAGCAGAATGCCATCGGTGATCGGCCGCCGAACAGTGGGATTGTTCGGGTTCTCGTCCTGCACGAATAGCCCTGAGTCGACGTTCCCCCACCCTCCATCATCCTTCTCCATCCCCAGGCGTGCACTTTGTAGGGCATGTTGCGGGAATGGTCAATTTTGAACAGACAGGCCTTCTCGATTTGCTTAAATGTTGTGATTATGCATCGGGTTTCAGATGACTTCGAAGGCTTGAGGATTCTGGCCGGCGCCGACGTCCTTGCTTATGCCGCCATTTACCGGTTGCGGACAAACGGAGCAAGGCGGTCACCCTGCAGCCGGACGAGTTCCTCTCCCTTCTGGACCGGGGACTGACCAGATTGCGGTTTTGTCCCTTGCGGACCCGTTCACGAGCAGCGCCCTGCGAGGCGTTTGGAGCTGAAGAAGGAGATACCAATTGACCGCTGACATGAACGAGCACGCCGTCATCAGCCCTGACCATCAACTCCCTGCCTTTGCTCCCCGACATACGGGTTTGCACGTCATCATGTGGATTCTACTGTTCCTGATTGTGGCGATCCCGCTATTGCTGGTTTTGCACCATCGCGAGGAAGCCCAAAAAGCCGCGGCCGCAAAGCCAGCCGCGCCGGGGATCACCATTACGAGTGCGACGGCTCAAAAGGGTGACGCCGGCGTCTACCTCGATTCCATCGGCACCGTCACCCCGGTCTATACCGATTCGATTACCAGCCAGGTAAATGGCCTGGTGGATGCCGTGCATTACACGGAGGGCCAGCGGGTACGTAAGGGCGATCCACTGGTTGAGATTGATTCGCGTCCGTACCGCGCACTACTTTTACAAGCACAAGGGACGTTGGAACGAGACCAGAATCTACTGGCCCAGGCACAAATGGACCTTGAACGCTACCGTGCCGCGTGGGCACGCAACGCCATTGCCAAGCAGACCTTGGATGACCAGGAAAAACTTGTCCTCCAGGAGACTGGCACGGTCAAAAACGATCAGGGAGCAGTGCAATTTGACCAGATTCAAGTGGACTACTGCCAGATCACTGCTCCCATCGCCGGCCGGGTGGGTTTACGGCTGGTGGATCCGGGCAACGTAGTGCAGTCGGGTGGAAACGTAACCCTCGCCGTCATTACGCAGTTGGAGCCCATTACCGTAATTTTCACCATACCGGAAGACAGTCTAGGCGGGGTTGAAGCCCGCCTTAACGCAAAGGCTAAGCTCCCCGTCGATGCTTTTGATCGCACGGCGCAGACGAAGATCGCAAGTGGGGCGCTCTTGACGCTCGACAACCAGATTGACACGACGACCGGAACCGTAAAAGGGCGAGCGCTCTTCGCCAATACCGATGATGCGCTCTTCCCGAACCAATTTGTAAATACGCGCCTGCTGGTAAATACCTTGCAGGGAGTGACGCTGATTCCAGCATCAACCATTCAACAAAATGGCCAGGCATCGTTCGTGTACCTGATTCAAAACAATATCGCTCATATGCGCAGCGTCACCCCGGGGGTCACCAACGGCGGTGTAACGCAGGTTGACGGCATCAATCCTGGAGACGTTGTCGCCAACAGCAGCTTCGATAAGTTGCAGGACAATGCGAAGGTGGTTATTTCCAACCAGCCTGCCTCGGGCAAAACGCACGGGAGCAAAACGCAGTGAGTCCATCTCGTCCGTTTATTTTGCGACCGGTAGCCACTGCCCTGCTGATGGCTGCGATCCTTCTGGTCGGCATTGTCGGCTATACTCAACTGCCGGTCTCCGCATTGCCGGAAGTCGATTATCCCACCATTCAGGTGCTCACTTTTTATCCCGGCGCCAGCCCAACCGTAATGTCAACGGCCGTGACGGCGCCCCTGGAGCGTCAATTCGGCCAACTCCAGGGCTTGAGCCAGATGACCTCCACCAGCTCCGGAGGCACTTCTGTCGTCGTGTTGCAGTTTAATCTCTCAATGGCTATTGATGTGGCCGAGGAAGAGGTGCAGTCCGCCATAAACGCGTCGCAGAGTCTTTTGCCATCCATCCTTCCCGCGCCGCCGACTTACAGTAAGACGAATCCCGCCGATGCTCCGGTGCTCACCCTGGCCATCACCTCAAATTCCATGCCGCTATCCCAGGTCGAAGACCTTGTGGACACACGCCTGGCGCCCAAGATTTCGCAACTCAACGGCGTGGGTCTGGTAAGCATCAGCGGCGGCCAAAAGCCCGCGGTCCGCATTCAAGCCAACCCCACGGCGATGTCGTCCTATGGCATTAACCTGGAGGACCTGCGCGCGGCGCTGACCAATGCCAGTGTGAACGCCGCCAAAGGGAACTTCGACGGGCCGCGCCAGGATTACCAGATCGATGCCAACGATCAACTGGTTACCAGCGACGACTATGGAAAGGTTGTGGTTGCCTACCGCAACGGCGCGCCGGTGATGCTCACCGACGTGGCACGCATCGTGAATGGCATTGAGAACAATAATCAGGCCGCCTGGATGAACCAGACTCCAGCGGTCATCCTGAATGTGCAACGCCAGCCCGGGGCCAACACCATCAACGTGGTCAAGAGCATTAAGGGATTACTGCCGCAGATGGAGGCCAACCTGCCGACGGGCATCCTGGTTACCACGCTTACCGATCTCACCACCGCCATCGAGGCATCGGTTTCCGACGTGGAATTTGAATTGCTGTTGACGGTCGGGCTCGTCGTGCTGGTCATATTCCTTTTCTTGCGGAGTCTCTATGCCACCATTATCCCCAGCGTGGCAGTGCCTTTGTCACTGGTGGGCACCTTCGCAGCGATGTACGTCCTGGGTTACAGCCTGGATAATCTTTCGCTTATGGCTTTGACCATCTCCACCGGTTTCGTTGTGGACGATGCCATCGTAATGATCGAAAACATCGCGCGGTACATTGAAGCGGGCGATCCACCCATGGAAGCGGCGCTCAAGGGCGCGGAGCAAATTGGCTTCACCATTCTCTCCCTGACCGTATCACTTATCGCCGTACTCATCCCGCTGTTATTCATGGGCGACGTGGTAGGACGACTGTTTCGCGAGTTTGCTGTGACCTTGGCCGTCACCATCATCGTTTCGGCTGTGGTCTCCCTTACGCTTACACCCATGATGAGTGCGCGAATCCTGCGGCACGAGCCTAAGGAGCGGCAGGGGCGCATCTATCGCGCCACGGAGCGCGCTTTCGAAGGCTTGATCGCGTTCTATGGCCGGACCCTGAAGGTTGTCCTGCGCTTCCAAACCGTCACGTTGCTCGTCGCCGTGGCCACGCTACTGCTTACCGTGTTCCTTTACATCATTATCCCCAAGGGTTTTTTCCCTGTACAAGACACGGGCGTCATTCAGGGCATAACGCAGGCGCCGCCGGCGATCAGTTCACAGGCCATGGCCAGGAAGCAGTTAGAGATTACCAAGGCGGTTCTGGAAGACCCGGCGGTGGAAAGCATCTCGTCGTTCATCGGCGCCGATGGAACGAATGTAACGACCAACAGCGGCAGGATGTCGATCAATTTAAAGCCGCTCGCGGAGCGCAACATCAGCGCGTCAGACCTCATCCGCAGGCTCAACCCCCAGGTGAACCAGGTGCAGGGAATCCAGTTGTTTATGGAACCCGTGCAGAACATCACCGTGGATGACCGGGTCAGTCGCACACAATACCAGTACGCACTGGAAGACCCCGATGCCAATGAACTGAATGACTGGACCAACCGTTTCGTCGATCGGCTGAAGAATTTGCCTGAACTGGAAGACGTGGCCACCGATCAACAAATGGGCGGGCTGGCCGTATCCCTGGTGATCGACCGGGTCACCGCTTCGCGGCTGGGCATCGCCCCTACGACCATCGATAACACCCTGTATGACGCTTTCGGTCAGCGGCAGATCAGCACGATGTATACGCAAGTAAACCAATACCATGTCGTTCTCGAGAGTCAGCCGCACTTTCAGAAAAACCCCAACAAGCTGAACCAGCTTTACATTCAGTCCAATGCGTCGTCCGGCGCAAGCGGTGCGGGCGCCTCGTCCTCTTTTGCGTCTTCCGGATCATCCTCCGCGGGATCAAATTCGCTGACGAGTTCTGCCCTGTACACTCCGGCGGCAAACACCCTCGCCCCTCCTTCGAACGCGCTTTCGGCGAGCGGCTCCCCGAGTAGGGGAGCCGGCTCTGCGGGCGCTACCAGTTCAGCCATAAGCAATGCCGTGCCGCTGAGCTCATTCGCGCACTTTGAGAATACGACCGAGTCGCTCTCCATTAACCACCAGGGCCAATTTCCAGCCATCACCGTGTCGTTCAATCTCGCGCCCAATGCCTCGCTGGGCGACGCCATTACGGCGGTCGACAAAGCGCAGAAAGACATGCACATGCCACCCAGCATGCAGGCGGGTTTTCAAGGCACTGCAGCATCCTTCACGAATTCGCTCGCCAATGAGCCGTTGCTCATTCTGGCTGCACTGGTCACGGTGTACATCGTGCTGGGAGTTTTGTATGAGAGTTTTATCCACCCGATTACGATTTTGTCCACGTTGCCGTCCGCGGGCGTGGGAGCTTTCCTCGCGTTGCTGATTTTTCACCAGGATTTAAGCGTGGTGGCGATCATCGGCATCGTCCTGCTGATTGGTATCGTGAAAAAGAACGGCATTATGATGGTCGACTTCGCACTGGAGGGTGAACGGAAGCACGGAAAGAACGCGACGGATGCAATTTACGAAGCCTGTCTGCTCCGCTTCCGCCCCATTATGATGACCACCATGGCCGCTCTGCTGGCGGGGCTGCCGCTGGCGCTGGGAACGGGTTTCGGTTCGGAGTTGCGCCGGCCGCTGGGTATCGCCATGGTGGGCGGACTGCTGCTAAGCCAGGCGCTCACGCTTTACACCACGCCGGTCATCTACATTTTTTTTGACAATCTGGCGCAGCGCTTGGCGCACAAATCGAACCAGCCGGACACCGGGGGCGCAGAACTGACGGGGCCGGCATGAATATCTCCGAACCCTTCATTCGCCGGCCCGTGGCAACGACGCTGCTAACGGTGGCGATCGCCCTTGCCGGGGCGGTTGCGTATGAGGTTCTGCCGGTAGCCCCCCTGCCGGAGGTTGACTTTCCGACGGTCTCCGTCAATTCGGGCTTGCCGGGGGCCAGCGCCGAAGTTATGGCCAAATCCGTCGCCACTCCCCTGGAGCGGCAGTTCGGCCATATTGCCGGGGTGGCGGAGATGACCTCGACAAGCACGCTCGGCAGCACATCGGTCACCATTCAATTTGACCTTAGCCGCAACATTGATGGCGCGGCGCGTGATGTGGAAGCCGCCATCAACGCATCGCGAACCTATCTGCCCGCCAATCTGCCGGGCAATCCGACTTTTCGCAAGGTCAATCCCGCCGACGCGCCGATCATGATTCTCGGCCTTACCTCCGGCAAATACGGTCCCGATAAACTGTTTGACGAAGCCTCCACCGTCATCGCGCAGAAGTTGTCGCAGATCCAGGGAGTAGGGCAGGTCAATACCGGGGGTGGCGCGTCGCCGGCCGTGCGTGTAGACGCCAATCCCACCCAATTGGCCAGCTTTGGACTTACCGTGGCGAATTTGCAGTCCGTGCTGAGCCTGCAGAATTCCGACCTGGCCAAAGGACAGATCTCTGACGGCATGGTGACCGCAGACATCATTGCCAACGACCAGATCTCGCACGCAGTTGACTACAAGCCCCTCATCGTCGGTTATCACCGGGGGGCCGCAGTCCGCCTGTCCGATGTCGCCCAGGTGACTGACTCCGTGCAAAACGTCCGTGCTGCAGGTTATTTGAACGGCAAGCGCGCCATTACCATGATGATTTTCCGGCAGCCCGGCGCCAATATCATCAATACGGTCGATCGCATCCGCGCGCAGCTTCCGATTATCGAGGCATCCATTCCGCTGGGCATCGACACCACCATCGTTCTTGATCGCACCACCACCATCCGCGCCTCGGTCGGTGACGTCGAAAAGACGCTACTGATTTCCATCGGCCTCGTAATCCTCGTGGTGTTCGTCTTCCTGCGCAACGGCCGCGCCACGCTGATCCCCGCGGTCGCCGTACCTGTCTCGCTGATTGGCACCTTCGCCGTGATGTATATGTTCGGATATACCCTTGACAACCTTTCGCTGATGGCCATGACCATCTCCACGGGATTCGTGGTCGATGATGCCATCGTAGTGATGGAAAATATCACCCGCCATCTGGAAAACGGCGTGAGGCCCTTTGCCGCGGCGTTGAAGGGCGCACAGGAAATCGGATTCACGGTCTTCACCATCAGCATTTCGCTCATCGCCGTCTTTATCCCACTTCTGCTGATGGGGGGAATCGTCGGCCGTCTCTTCCGCGAGTTTGCCGTTACCCTCTCGACGGCCATTATCGTGTCCATGCTCATCTCCCTCACCACCACGCCCATGATGTGCGCCTACCTGTTGAAAAACGAGCGTGCGGAAAGACATGGACGCATCTTCACGGCCAGCGAAAAGTTTTTTGAGTGGGTGCTGGGGTTGTACCGCAGCACGCTGCATTGGGTGCTCGACCATCCGGCCCCCACCCTCGGTGTGCTCTTTGTTACCATCGCGCTGAATGTGGTACTGATCGTCAAGATACCCAAAGGCTTTTTCCCGGTGGAGGACACGGGAGCGATCTCCGGGGGGGTGCGAGGGCCGCAGGATTCATCCTTCCCGGCAATAAACAACGCCCTTCAACAGATCATCGACATCATCAAGAAGGATCCTGCCGTCGCCAACGTGACGGGGTTTTGTGGCGGCGGCGGGGCCACCAATACCGGCTCCATGAACATTGCCCTCAAGCCGCTGGCGGAGCGCAAGGACAGTGCCGCCCAGATCATCGATCGCCTGCGCCCCCAAGTGAACCGTGTGCAGGGTGCTTCTGCCTTCCTCCAACCCGTGCAGGATCTGCGCATCGGCGGCCGGGGTGGCAATGCCATGTACCAGTACACCATCCAAACCGACACGGTGCAGGATCTTTCCAAGTGGGCGCCGATCCTGCAGAGTGCGATGAAGCGCCTGCCCGGTCTTCAGGACGTGAGCTCCGACCAGCAGAATGGCGGTCTGGATGAGTTGATGAACTATGATCGCATCACTGCGGCGAAGCTCGGCCTTACCGCAAAGTCCCTGGACTCGGCGTTATACAGCGCCTTCGGCCAATCGCAAGTGTCCATCATCTACACGCAGTTGAATCAGTATTACGTGGTGCTGGAACTTGCGCCCCAGTATTGGCAAAGCCCGGAAGCATTGAAAGACATCTATCTACTTGCCTCCAGCGGCAGGAACATTCCGCTGGCAACCGTGGCCAACGGCCGGCCCAACACGACACCCTTGGCCATCAACCATACAGGCTTATTTCCCTCAGTTACCGTTTCCTTTAACCTGGCCCCGGGCGTGTCTTTGAGCGATGCCACATCGGGCATCACCCAGATGCAAAAGCAGCTCGGCGCGCCTTCCACGCTGCAAGGCTTTTTTGCCGGCACGCTGCTGGCGTACCAGCAGTCCCTGAGCACGGAGCCCTTGCTGATTTTGACAGCGCTGCTGGCGGTTTACATCGTTCTTGGTATTCTGTATGAAAGCCTGGTCCATCCCCTAACCATCATCTCGAGTTTACCGTCGGCGAGCGTAGGTGCCATGCTCGCGTTGATGCTCTTTAAAGAGGATCTGAATATCGTCTCCATCATCGGCATTGTTCTGTTGATAGGAATCGTAAAAAAGAACGCCATCATAATGATCGATTTTGCCATCCAGGCAGAGCGCCAGGAGGGGAAGCACCCAGCCGACGCGATATTTGAGGCATGCATGTTGCGCTTCCGTCCGATCCTGATGACTACGATGGCGGCCCTATTGGGCGCTCTGCCGCTGGCGTTGGGGACAGGCATGGGGTATGAGCTCCGCCGGCCCCTGGGCATCACGATTGTGGGAGGGCTGATCCTGAGTCAGATGCTCACGCTCTATACCACGCCGGTTGTCTATCTGGCGTTCGACCGGTTGCGGCTACGGATGCGCGGAAAGCAGCACGGCATAATCGACTATCGGGGCGGACCATCTCCCAGCGCCGCGGTTTGATGGAAGCCATTATGGACAATGCGGTTAATCGAGCCCGGAAGGGGCGAACTAGCTCAGCCCAATCGAACGGCCTGGGTTCGGGAGCCCTTTCCCGTCTGGCCGCAAACCCTGAAAGGGCGAATTACCGTTCTGGGACCCACGCGGACGATCGTTGAGGCGGGAGAGGTGGTTTTTCTCACGCCCCTTTGGGGCTTGAGAACCGGAAATAGGGTGAAATTTCTGACCCAGGCCCTTGGCCCATAAGCGTTAACCTAAGACCGCGATGGCACCAGCCGCGTAGCGGCGTAAGATCGTAGCCCGCGGCGCAAGCCGTGGGTCAAGGGAGCGACCCCGCGACGAGCCCCAGAGGGGCGAAAGAAGTAAATCGCGGTGAGTAGAGCGAAACCCCAGGATTGTCGCGACCTACGCCCAGGGTCCCTTTCTTTCGCCCCTCCGGGGCTGGCGGTCATCGTGCGCGCCTGCCCTACGGCTTACGCCGTGGGCTACGGTCTTCCGGCCCTCCGGGCCTGTGAGGCGAGCACATCAATTCAGGCGGAAGCCTTAGGTTAACGCCTATGGGCCCTTGGCTTGGGCTTTGCCAGGCCGCCCCGTTGGGGCTGAATGCTAGCCTCGGAATAAGGGAGTGCAAAAGGTTATGTCTTCATTCTATCAACGAGCCACAATGTGTCTTGCCGTGACTTCTTGCCTCCTGGCAGGGTGCACGGTGGGCCCAAAGTACCGCGCTCCGACCGCTAATACTCCCGCGGCATACAAGGAACTCACTCCCGCCGACTACAAAGACACGGACGGCTGGAAAGTTGCCCAACCGAAAGACGATGCGCATCGCGGTAAATGGTGGGAGTTTTTTGGCGATCCCCAGTTGAATGCGCTGGAAGAGAAGGTTGATGTTTCCAACCAGAACATCGCCGCTGCTGCGGCAAGCTTTCTTGCAGCGCGCGCCTTGGTGAAGGAAGCTCGATCACAGTATTTTCCAAGAGTCACGACCAACCCGGCCATTACTGTGCAACGGCCGTCGGCCACCATGTCCAGCGGCAAAGGGGGCGGTTCCACATCTTCCTCGACCAGTACATTTGCGGACTATAGCCTGCTGTTTGATGCCACCTGGCAGCCGGATTTGTTCGGCCGCATCCGCAACACAGTCAGATCGGCGGCTTACGGAGCGCAGGCCAGCGCGGCGGATCTGGCGAATACCCGCCTCATAATCCAAGCCGATGTTGCTGTGGATTACTTCCAGCTTCGTGGCGAGGATGCGTTAAAGCAGTTGCTCGATTCTACCGTGGATGATTTTCAACAGTCTCTCGCTCTCACAAAGGCTCTGTACGAAACGGGCATCGAATCAGACGAAGCCGTCGCGCAAGCCGAGACTCAACTCGAAGCCACGAAAGCACAGGATGCCGCACTGGGCGTCCAGCGGGCACAATTTGAACATGCCATCGCCATGCTGACCGGCCAACCGGCCTCAACGTTTTCAATTCCCATCGAACCGCTCAGCTCAACCCCTCCGGCGATTCCCATTGGTGTTCCGTCCCAGCTTCTTGAGCGCCGCCCCGACATCGCCACCGCCGAGCGCCTGGTTGCTCAGGCCAACGCCCAGATTGGCATTGCAAGAGCAGCTTACTTCCCAACTGTTACGCTAAGCGCAGCGGCAGGACTCGAAAGCACTTCGATCGCGAGTTGGTTCACATGGCCGAGCCGCTTTTTTTCGGTGGGCCCAGCGGCCGCAGAAACGATTTTTGACGCCGGGTTACGCCGCGCCACCGTGGATCAGTTCCGAGCCCAGTACGATGAGACCGTGGCCAACTATCGGCAGACCGTGCTCATCGCCTTTCAACAGGTCGAAGACAACCTCGCATCGCTGCGGATCCTCTCGGTGGAGATTCAACATCAGAATATGGCGATCAAATCGGCGGAGAGGAGCCTCGCACTCGCCCAGAACCGCTACAAATTGGGAATCGATCCCTACCTGAATGTGCTCACCGCGCAAACCGCGTTGCTCTCCAATCAGGAAACGGCGGTTAATCTTAGAATTCAGCAGATGACGGCCAGCGGAGGGTTAATCGAGGCACTCGGTGGAGGTTGGAAAGCCTCAGATCTTCCCTCACCTGCGCAACTGATGAGCAAAGTACCATAAAGCCAAAAGCTGACTTCTAATAGCTTCGTAGCAATGAAGGGTCGCTCCAATACGGTCCAGTCTGAGGAAGCGGGTGCGGTCTTGTCTCAATTTGGAATCAGGTGCGCGCGGACGATGAATCTCTTGGGGGCGGGGCCGACAAAATAGAACGGGTAGCAGGTTACCAAGGTCAGGAAGTCCTCCGCTGTAGCACCCAGGGCCTTAATATCATCCGGCTCGACCACTTGGGTCGTGTCCACGCGATAGTGATAGGGTCCCTGAAGTGTCGTCAAGGTGATTTCATCATCCTTGTGAATGTTCCGCAGGCCGCGAAAGAACGTGTCCCGATGCCCTGAGAGTGCGACATTGCCGGGCTGTCCTGGCAGGGGCGTGCCGGGAACATGCCCCACCGCGTGCCGCAGAGTTCTTCCGTTGACGCCTTCCATGATCATGGCCGTAAGGCCGATGGAGCTGATTTCGATTCGCCCCAAGGGCGAGCCCGCGAGGCCGTCAATGCCCAAACTCCGAGCGCGTGCAAGGTCCGCCTCCGCCTGGGCGGGAAGAAGAGACGACCCTGGCGGCGGATTTGTGTGGGCTGACGTTTGTGCTTCCTTCAAAGCGCGGTCAAATCGCCAGGTCTGATAGGCCTGAAAGAGCCACTTGTCGAGCAGCACGGTGGCGCAGTAGGTCAGCGCCAGCACGCTCATGACAAGAAAGAAGAAGCGGGCCCAACGGAGGCCCAAGGCAAGTCGCGTCGGTTGCTGTTTTATTTTGAACATCATGGCCGGTTGCTCTGGCTGCCGGCAGGCGGGGCTATGGGCTGAGATTTTGAGGGTGCGTAGTAACCGGTACGGGTGCGTACGGTCAAGCGTCCATGACCCGGCGCCGTCGCCTTCACTTGGATGGCACGATACGCCCCGTCTGCCTTTCTATTCATGGGCGAATAGGCAAGTGTATATTGTTCGCGAATGTCATGCGCGATTCGTTCGCAAAGTGGGACGACGTCCGCTACGGTCGGGGGGAAGAAGGCCTCGCCTCCCGTGGCCTTGGCAAGTTGCCGGAGGTCGCCGGGCTTCTTGTCTGGATCTTCGTCGGTATAGATTCCAATCGTATAGATGATGGCGTCGGACTGCCCCGCCAGGGTCAGAATCTGGCCTAACTTGTATTTGCTGGCGTTGTCGCCCCCGTCGCTCACCACGACCAGCACTTTCTTGTCCCGATTACCCAACTTCAGGTGGTCGATCGCCACCGCCAGAGCGTCGTAAAGCGCGGTCTCGCCATTCGCATTAAATCTTGACAGAGCAAGCTGCAATTGGGCAGTTTGGTCCGTGAAAGGCATGTTCGCGGGAAGGCCAAATGAAACATGCTCGTTGAAATTGACGACGAACATCTGGTCCTGCGGATTGCTCGAGCGGGCAAATGCCAATGCCGCGGCAATAACCTCATCCTCCTTCGGCCCCATGCTCCCACTGTTGTCCAAAACCAGGCCCACCGTGACCGGAATATCTTCATGACTATAGAATTCAATCGATTGCAGCGCGCCGTCCTCGTATACCTGAAAGTCATCCTTGCCGAGGCCCGAAACCGGAGCGCCCTTATGATTCTCCACGGTCGCGTGCAAGACCACACTGGAAACATTCACGCTGATTTTGTAGGGGTCAACCGGGTGCAACTCAGAAGTCGAGGCTCCTTGCGGGCCGGCAACACGGGGCAGCATCAAGAAGAAAACCAGCGCCACCAGGCATCGGCTCGCAGTGGCGAGTGCCCCACCAATGAGTACCTCTGTGTTGAGTGTCTCCACTAACCCGTACCTCCCCTAAAGTGAGCGCCAAGGTGCTTTCGGCACGCGAGGTTCAGACCTCCATCTTCCCATCTGTCCGTTGGGGATTGGTGCCAGTTCCCGCCACCACCGCCACGTGATTCCACCTGCCGTCCAGAGCATGACGCACATTGCGCAAGCCGTAAACAGCAGCGTCCCGGTGACTAATGCCGCGACCAGGCAGGCGGCATATTCGCAAAGAATGAACATGAAATCCTCAGTCCCAGTTCCTCATCGCCTTCCACTCGATTCCAACCAGTTGGCAGCAGGTCGATCTTCATGAAGTTTGACGTTTGACCGTGAAGGGGAGGCGATTCTCAACGTGCCTCCCCCTTCACGCCCCGACGCTCAGTCATTCTCGCCCCGGCCTGCAAAATGGCGAACCGAGGCGTCCTTAACAGGTCACCTGCATGGGTGATCCATACAGGCCGAACACGCTTTCCCGGCTCAGACAATCCGCTTCGAGAAAGCCGAAAGACCAAACCACGCTCCGAGCGACACGAGCCCAATCAATGCCACGAGTGACAAAGGACTGGCGGTTTGCGGCAGGGTCTCTTGGGCAGGAGCGACTGCTTGCGGGGCTGGCTCCGTGGCGGCTACTTCTGCCGGCGGAGTCTCCACCACTTCCGTTAGGGCTACCTCTTCTCCTGTCGGCTTAACGGCTATGACCGGAACCACCTTCAAAGTCTCGACCGGCGCAGTAGGTTCGACTTCCGCCGCGAGAACGGGTTCATTGACGATCTTGGCCAGTTCCAGAGCTCTTGCTTTGGGGTACACAAATTCCTCGCCCCATTCTTTTCCCGGATAAAACCACGCATGGATGGCTTCCGGCTGTCCTTCGCCTCTTTCCCTAAATGTCATCACCGTTTTGCCCGTCGCTTTCAAACGATAATTGGGAATGGCGAGGATGGTGGTAAAGACATGGTCCATGGATTGGTTGAAGATCTGGACGATGTGACGATCGGAATTGGAATCAACGAGCTTAAACACGTACGTACCCGCCGGCAGGGTCTGAGCGCCCACACCTGGAACCTCCACGGGCTCGCTGAAGGTCATCGTCGTTTTGTTGTTCCATTCGTCTGCCTTGGCGTTGGGTAGAGTGGCCATTACAACCAAGCCTAAGCAGAAGATCATTGCCACTACTTTGAATCGGTCAATCTTTTTCATCAGAGTTACCTCAATCTTTCTTGGGGCGTTCGATTCTGCCCCGCGTTTCTGGGTCGAATCTACAAATGAAATGAATTTATGAGGCACCAGGTCAGAAGGAAACCTCGGGCCAAGGTGACCCCCGTGGGCGCCACTTTGAAAGGTCGAAGTGCCGACTGATAGACCCAGAGATCAGCCGTCGCCTTAGTGCCTTCCCCTTGCTCTGCTACTTGCCCCAGGGCGTGGGCGGGGGAATTTCCAACCTCACAGACTTGAACTACCGGTTTTCCCAGGGTGACGCTGGCAAGAGCCGCCAAGGCGCCAAAGCTTCTCGTCCAGAATCCCCCCCGTTTCTCCTTTTGATCCCAAAAGCTTAAGGAGAGAGCTTCCGTTCCATCAGGGGTGGTGAGGGCAAGAAAGCCGCGAAAGTCTTTTTCCTTGCGGAACCGCGGAATAACTTCCTCCTCGAAAGTTCTGGCAAGCTCCACGTCACAGCCAGGCTTCAACTTGATGACCACTGCTCGTGCGAACATATCGCTTTCCCTCGACATCTACATTCCACTGGTATCTGGCTACCACCCTTGAGGCACTATGGTTATACCCTGCGATGAATTGCCTGTCTGTTCACCATGGCTCACGTGTTTGGTCAAAAATGCTCAGGACAGTTCAGGATGGGGGAATCGCAGGGGTGGGATAAGGAGTCGATCGAGCTATTCCATCGCGCTTAAGATTTCATCAAGCGGCACCGTTGCAAACGTTGTAGCGTAGTCGGACATCCCGTAGGGAATAATGAGCTGCCGGCCATGCAGAAGACTGCCGCACGAGTAAACTACGTTCGGTACATAACCTTCGCGTTCAGCTTCGTTGGGCACGATGAGCGGATCGCGCAGGCGGCCGATGACTTTAGTGGGATCGTCACGATCAAGCAGGAACGCGCCGATGCAGTATTTCCGCATCGCGCCCACTCCGTGACTGAGCACCAGCCAGCCGCGTTCGGTTTCGACGGGGGATCCGCAATTGCCCATCTGGATGAATTCCCAGGGAAATTTTGGCCCCAGTAGAAACTGCTTGTGTCGCCATATATGCAGATGGTCGGAGAACATCACGTAGATGTTCTCGTAGTCTTGCCGGCCGAGCATCGCATAAAGGCCATTGATCTTCCTCGGGAAGAGTGCCATGCCTTTGTTCCAGATGGCCGGACCGTTCAAGGTGGCGAATTTGAAACGAAGGAAATCGGGTGTTTCAAGAAATTGAGGCTGAATTTCTTTGCCGTTATAGGCGGTGAAAGTGGCGTAGTACATTTGTGTGCCATCGTCATCTTGAAAAAGAACAAACCGGGCGTCCTCGATGCCGTGGCTTTGGACGGCGGTATAGGGAAACAGCAGGCGTTCGGAAAGACAGGAGTCCGCACCAAATTGAACCTCAAAACACGATTGCGCCAGCGTCAGAGTTTTCTTGGCTACCTTTTCGGTTTCCAGGTCATGCGCCCGGAGCCCCTTGGCTACAAGGTTGATACTGGTGCGCAACTCATCCAGCGTAAACGGCTCCGCCAGGAGTTTCAGCACTTCCCGGCTGAAAGCGCCGGTCAGATCAAGTTCGCGGAGCTTTCGCTCAAACAGACCCTTTTCAAACGGAGCGTCACGCACGTGCGCTGGCCCCAGGCTGTACCGGGAGGGGGTATCGATCACGACGTTTCCATTGATGTCCACAACCCCGGCGCGGAATGTAATGGAGGAAATGTGCCCCTCTCCCGTGGCTCTAAGGCTCAGCACAAAACGCCGCTCCCCATCCGCCAAGTTCGACTGGTCCGGGTGCGGTACGATGGAGGGATTGAACAACGCCGCAGCTTCAAATGAATACTCGTGGGTGAAATAAGCGCCGATCAACAACGACCTTTCTTCGGAGAGGGCGTGGTCGCTCAGCAAGTAAGGGCGCACCTCTTCGAATCGGCGGCGGAAGTACCCCCGAATATCCTTGTGACGCCCCCCGAATTCAGCCCCCAATTGCCCCAGCAACCGGTGGGCTTCAGCTTCGGAAAGGGCCATAACGTAACCGCAAATCTCGCTGGTGCGCTCGCCACCCATGATATGAAACGGTCGCAGCAGGACACGCTTACGGTCTGGATACAGAGTGATTTTCGTGCGATTGATGTTGATAGTTTTCACCAGTGGCTACAAAGCCGGCTCGCTGAACACCGTGACGGCATTCTGCATAAGCTGCATTTCCGCCAGCGAAAGCAGGAAGGCCAGCGTCGATTCCGCTCCCTGGTTGGCATTGACCCGGTCCACGTGCAGGGCGTCGTGGCAGCCGCCGGTATTGACGGAATGAAGTTCCAGGCCGAGGTCGTTCCAGCCCAGGAACCAGTCAAAAGCCCGTTGCGCCTGGTCGTACCACCAGGTGTCCTTGGTGGCGCGGTAGGCCTCAAGACACGCGGACACCATCGCCTGCGCTTCAATAGGCTGCTGGTCAAAGTTCGAGCGCGTTCCGCCGCGGTGATAAAATCCGTTGCTGCCGATGGGCCGGAAGTGCCCGTTTTCAGAGGTTTGCACCCCCGCGAGCCAACGCAATGCCTGTATCCCCCGATCAAACGCTTTTTGATGTCCGTTAGTGCATCCGCTGAGAATCAGAGCATGCGCGAGCTTGGCATTGTCGTAACTCAACGCCTCTTCGAACCAGGGCCAATCGGGGTGGGAGGCCCTGTCGAAGATATCCATCAACCGGTCAATCAGGGCTTCGCGAATTTGACTGACGGAGCGGTCGCCACTGAGACGGCGCAAATACTCATGGATACCCATGAGACAGAATGCCCACGCGCGCGGTGAAGTGAACTCTGTGACTACGGGCAATGCCTGGGCGAAGAGTTGTCCGGACATGATCTGAAAACTGCGATGCGGGGAGCGTCCCACGGCAACACCCAGGGCCCAGAGAGCGCGGCAGTGTGAATCCTCTGACCCGTGTTCATCCAGCCAGCGCCGGTCGAAGCTCATGAAATTATGGAAGCGTTTCGTTTTGTTATCGAAGGCATAATTCAAGAAGGCGGCATACGTGGAGGAAAGCGTCCCCACGTGTGCGGGTTCTTCTTTTAGCTCGTCGAGCAACGTGGATAGAATGAAGGCGCGGGCGTTGTCGTCCGTGCAATATCCCTCGGAAAAATTCGGCACCGTGAGGATGGCATGTTGGAAAATGCCGGTCGAATCGGTCATCCGGGAAAGATGGTCCAGCCTGATTTCCGGCAACTCCCGCGGCTGCTGGTCGAGGGTCTTCGTCGCAAACAACTTTCGGGACAACGAGGCGCCCTGGAGGCGAGCCTGTTCGAAGCTGTGCATATAGAGATGCGCCACGTTGCTCCAGACCATTTCGCGGCCCAGCTTGTAGGCGTTCTTGCGGATGGCATTGCGGCGTGTGGCATCGCGCAGCAAGCCGCAGACCTCGCGCCCGATGGCGCCCGAATCCCCGAAGGGCACCAGAACACCGCGATCCTCCGCCAACAATTCCGCGGCGTGCCAATAAGGGGTCGAAACCACGGCTTTACCGGCGCCAAATGCGTAAGCCAGCGTGCCCGAAGTAATCTGGGCTTCGTTGAGGTAGGGCGTAACGTAGAGGTCCGCCGCGCCGATGAATTCCTTCAACTCCTCGAGTTCCACGAAGCGGTTGTAAAAAATAACGCTCTTCTCGACCTTGTTCTTCTTGGCCAGGATTTCCAGGCTGAGACGATAGGCCTCCCCACGCTCCGCCAATTCGTGGGGATGCGTCGCTCCCAGAACGATATAAACCACATCCGGGAATTCCGCCAAAATCTGCGGCAGTGCGTTCAGGACCTGCTCAATCCCCTTGTTGGGCGAAAGCAGCCCGAAGGTGAGCAGCACCACCCGTCCTTCCACGCCAAACTGGTCCTTGTAATAATTGGGATCCACAAACGGGATGTCAGGAATGCCATGCGGAATGAGGTCGATCTTGACGGAGGGCGCCCGGTAAATATCCTGCAACATCTGGTGTCCGCGTTCGGTCATGGTCACCAGCCGGGTCGAGTGCGCAATCAGTTCCTGCATTACGCGCCGCTGGGTGTCATTGGGCTCGCGCAACAGGGTATGGAACGTGGTGACAACAGGCATCTTCAGTTCGCGGACCAGCGCCAGAAGATGGCGGCCGGCAGGCCCGCCGTAAATGCCAAATTCGTGCTGGACGCAGACGATGTCCACGTTGCTGATGTTGAGGAAGTCGGCGGCGCGGTGGTAGGACGAGAGATCCTGCTCTTCTATTTCGAAACGTACCACGCTGGGATACTCATACCCCTTCTCGACATCATTAACCGGCACCGCAAAGCACTGGGTTTGGGGGTACTCCGCTGCCACCGAGGTGAGCAGGTCGGAGGTAAACGTGGCGATTCCACACTTACGCGGCAGGTAATCGCCAATGAAGGCGATTTTGCGAATTTTGGATTCCGTTTCCACAAGTGTCTTCGTTTCTTATACCCCGGGATGGTTCGCCCGTCTGTGCAGTTTTGCTCACAGGGGGGCTTAAAATCTTTAGCCCGGATTTCTCGGTGCTCCCTTGGAGCGCACTGGGAAATCCGGGCTAACATCCTTCCTTTCAATAACTCATCCAGAAAACAGGATAAGTCATTTGTTTTCATGAACTCATTGGGAGCACTTTTTTTGCCCCTTTGTTTTCAATAAACTATTGGGACCAACCTTCATTTTTAACATCTTTTTTTTCGTCGTCCCTTATTTTCAATAACTTATTGGGAGCACTTTTTCTTGCCCTTTGTTATCAATCGATTACAGGAAGCGTTTTTCATGTTTGACCTCTTTCTGTGTGGGGCGCCTCCGTCGGATTCCATGGACAAATTGGTATTTCCCAATCCCGCCGCGACGCTGCTCGCCTTTCCGCCATCAGACCTTGCCTGCCTCTCGTCGCGGATCACCCGTCACTGGCCTCGATGGTTGGGCCGCGCCGGTGCATCCCTTGGTGCGCAATTCCACCCGGGCACAGTTCTCCCTACCATACCCCTGCATGGTGGTTGCCATAGCCTAGTAATATTTCTTTTGATTCCTATCGGTAGGAATAATCGTCTCAAATTCTCCTGGCCGGACGCACTTTTCTCAACAGATGCGGAGAAGGGCGGGTGCTTTAGCCTGGATTTCTCCCCACGGTTTGGAAGGGCGGCGTCCAAAGTGGTGAGAAGTTCGGGCTAAGCCACATTTGTGGCGGGGGAATCACATGCTGGAAGCCTGTCAATTACCAAATCATTTGTCCCCGATCCCATGAAGCAACTCGCAATTTGACGATCACAGTTCACAACATAATGAGCCGCTGAAGTGGCACTCACGCCAAAAGCCCCATCCGGCCTCGCCCTCGGGGCGACCCACCCGGCCCGTGCCGTTGGATCCCTCCCCGAAGGTGTGCGGGGAAAATCGTTAAAAAATGTTGAGGGTAAGGCGGAAGCCGGGATGCCTTACGTCGAACATATAATAGGCGCCATCAATGTATTCGACATAACAGTCGTCGTTGTAGTCCCAGCCTACTGGCCAACCTTCATTGTAGCCGAACCAATAGCCGCCATACTGGAAGCGGTTATACCCTCCGATCATCTGGGGACGCCCCATGTGGAAGGAGTGGCTGTGACCGAAATGGGAACTGTAGTTGGCGTTGGAAATGCGCCCATAATTGTTGCCGTTGTTCCCGTTGCCGCGGTTGCCGTTGTTGCCACCATTGTAGGCAACGGTCTGTGTCTGCTGCCTTGCGGGCCGTTGTGCCTGCTGGGCGCGCTGGGGCTGCGCCTGGCGTTGTGTCTGTTGGGCACGCTGCGGTTGAGCCTGGCGTTGCGCTTGCTGTTGGCGCTGCGGCTGCTGCTGGCGTTGTGCCTGCTGTGCGTGCTGTGGCTGCGCCTGATGCTGCGCCGGTTGGGCGCGCTGTGGTTGCGCCTGGTGTTGTGCCTGCGGTGCTTTACCTCCGCCCCCGCCCTTTTGCTCTTCGCCTTTTTGTGCGAATGCAGGGATAGTGGTTCCGAGAAGCATAAATAGAACTGCCGTGCTGATAACTCGATTATATTTCATGGGTGGTGCCTCCAAACTCATGTCACATCTGGCCTCGCTGAATACTTGAGGCACACTGGTTATACCGCGTGTGCGCTGGGGTGTCAGTTCATTACGGCTCACGTATGAGGTCAATAATGCTCATCCCGGATAATATGAGGAATCCCACAGGGTGGGCCCGTGGGAATTTATCGGGGATTTAACATGGGCGAGGAGTTCATTCGTCGTTGAGGTTTGTGGGTCATCTCATCGCCGAGGCTCAGGATAGGTGTCAGTTATCAGGGCTTAATGCCCCGGGAACCTGACGTTGTTTTTGCACTGCGTCTCCGCGCCTCCGTGGTAAAGGGGGTATGGCTTGCATACGGCTAATGATGTTTCCCCTGCCCTGGCGAGGAGGAGGGAGGGACCCGGCACTAGTCACTCAGGACCACGCTCAACAGGCCGCTGTTAACCGTCAAAGCGCCGCTTCCGGTGTAATCGATAAAGCCCAGCGTCCGAAACTTGTTCATAAAATGGCTGACCCGCGACCGCGTGGTGCCAACCATTTGGGCCAGGTGTTCCTGATTGATTCCGGGATGGATCGCTTCGGTTCTGCTTTCCTTGCCGAAATGCGCCAGCAGTAAGAGAATCCGGGCCAGCCGCTTCTCGCTGGAGTTAAAAAGCTGGTCGACCAGATCCCCTTCAAATCGAATGTTGCGGCTAAGCAGGTGCGTGACGAACAATTCCGAGATGCCGTGCTGTTCGTGGAGCAGACGCACCATCAGCGCTTTCTCGATTCGGAATAGCGTGCAATCGCTTACCGCGACTGCCGTGGAGATGCGCAACGACTGGCCGGCCAGGCATCCTTCGCCGAAAAACTCGTTGTCGCCCAGAACGGTGACGATGGCTTCCTTACCTTGTTGGGACGTCACTGCGAGTTTCACCTTGCCATGTTGGAGATACCAGACGGAATCCGATGGGTCCCCCTGGACAAAGATCGTGCGGTCCGCGCCGTATTCCAGAGCAGTCTTCCCGCGAGAAATTCCGCCGAGAAATACTGCCCAATTGATCGGCGTGATTGGCTCAACTTCGAGGGCACGCACCG
>JARLGN010000141.1 GCA_031292775.1 Acidobacteriota bacterium
CGACGAACAGAAGAACCTGTTCGTTTACGGCTGGGGATATTGCGACACCTTTAGCCGCATTGCGGAAGCGGCTTGGAAGGAAAGCAAGAAAGACCCGCTTTCCGCCGAGCGCGTAATCGTGCAGCACGCCGACGGCGGGTACCACACGATGTACCGATTGCGCCTGGACGGCCGTTACGCCGCGTTCGATGCACGCTACGGATACTACCTGCGCGAGCGCGACGCCCCGGACGCCAGGATTCTGGATTGGGCGGAAGTGGGCGTCGACGCCAACATCCTGAACAACCGCGGGTTCCGCTACCGCAGCCGGCCCTTCTTCGAAATCTTCGGCGTGGAATGGGAACGCGCCCTTTTGCTCCAACCGGTCTATTTTAAGAGCGAAGATGCGTGGCAGAAAGCAGGCGCGCCGAAGGAATCGGTCTTTGGCGACAGCAAGTATGAAATGGGAACGCGCCTCCACGACATGTCCTTTCGGCTGCCGCGCGGAACCGTGATTGAACGATTCTGGAACAACTCCGCGCGCAAGTTTTATGTCCCAGTCGTTTCCCGGACCCTCGCGGAGTGGCCCTTCCTGCCCGCGGGCCGATTCTACCGGGTTACGGATGTCTCGCTCGACGGGAACTGGCCCAAGTACGATCCCAACTATCGGAAGGCCAAACCTTACCTTGTGAAGGTGCCGGCGGGGGAAGGCTACCGTCCGGACATGGAGGGCCACCTGACGATTGGCCAGGCTTGGGGACGTATCCGCTACACACCAAACCTGAGCGCCGGGGTTAACGATGCACTGGCGCCGGGGTCCACGCTGGTCCACGCAGACCGTGCTCCTTATTTGCGTCCGGGTAAAGCCGGTGAGGGCGGCCAAGCCACCTTCGATTTCAATAGTCCCTACGTCCTTGTGGATGGAACCCTTCGTGCCGACCTGACAGGAGCCGCGCCCAATGATGTTATGCTCGAAATGCGCACGCTCCGCGCCAAGCCCGAAGACGAGTCGGCGCCCGACGTCTGGTCCCCGTGGCAAACGCTGCATTCCGGACCCGGCATCGCTTCAGTCGAATTGGGACGGCCCCGATTCAACGGCAAGGACGTGAGCATCCACGGCGTTTACCGGTTTCAAATCCGCGTTTCGGTCAATCCACAGGCAGACCGATTAGCGCCCGCCGGACTGAGTGGCCTCAAGGTCGAGTTGTACTTCGAAAATGGCATCATGTCGATTCCTCAGATTTTTGCCGGCGCCAACGCAATCCAGTTCAAATTGCACGATGCATCACAACTGCGCGGACCCGTTAAGGTGACCTACACGTACGAAACTGCCGAAGGAGAAAGATCGCATTCACAGGCGCTCAATCCGAGCGATTTTCACGCCAATGTGGCCCGCTACTCGTTCGACGCGCCGGGATTGGTCCGGTGCAAATCGTTGTCCATCGCTTATTACTGAACATGGATAGACAGAATGGACAGGATACGAATTGAAGCCTGCGCTGTTCACTGAAAGTGTGGTCGATTGACGTTTTTAAGTTATTAACGAATCGCGCGTGTTTTCTTGAATCGATCGACGTGAAGACTCTGCATCTGGCCGGATTAGACGGGACACTCTGGATGTTTTCATTCCCCTCTTTATCCTGTTTATCCTGCCCATCCATGTGAATAAAGGATTCCTATGAACTTGCAAGGTAAACCCGATTTTGAAGAAGCTCTGCAGCGCATCGAGGCCTGGTTCAATCACGAGAAACTCGACCGCCCGCCGGTGCGTTTTGCCGAGCACAATGCCGAGTACTCCGGGTCACCCGAACTGGCGGGGCGCACGTGGCCAAGTCTGAAAGCGCGCTGGTTCGACGCCGAGTATCAGGTTGACGTCTTTCTGGAGTCTATCCGCGGCCGCACGTTTTATGGCGAAACCTTCCCTGTCTTCTCGCCCAACCTCGGCCCCAACGTTTACGCCGCCTTCCACGGTGGCGAACTCGATTACGGCGAAGTCACCTCATGGATCCGCCACAGCATTGATGACGGGAACGACCTGCAACATTTGAAGTTCAGCCGCGACAACGAATACTATCGCGGCATCGAGGAGCTCACCCGCGTGGCCCTGGAGAAATGCCCCGGCCGGTTCATGGTGGGCTACACCGATTTGCACGGAAGCCTCGACTGCGTCGCGGACTGGCGCGACCCGCAGCAACTCTGCCTGGACATCATTGACAACCCGGAAAGAGTCCAAGCCATGCTCCGGGTGGCCAACGAAAACTTCCTACCCCTGTTCGACCACTACGACGAGGTGCTCAAGGCCCACGGCCAGCTCTCCATCAATTGGATGGGCATCCCCTCGCGCGGCAAGATGCACGTCCCGAGCTGCGACTTCACGGCGATGGTGTCCACCGCGACCTTCCGCGAGTTCTACTTTCCCTCCCTTCAGACCGAAGTCCGCCACATGACCCACAACATTTTCCACGTCGATGGCAAAGGCATGCTGCCCCACCTCGATTGCATTCTGAGTGTTCCGCAAGTCCAGGCCATCCAATGGGTGCAAGGCGTCGGCGACGATCTACCCATCCTTCAGTGGTTGCCGGTGATCAAGAGAATCCAGGCCGCCGGCAAAGGAGTTCTGGTGGACTTGCAGTTGAGCGAGTTGGAGCCGTTCATTGCGGCGGTGAAGCCCGACGGCCTCTACATCTGCATTGCCGCCGATGAGAAGATTCAGCCGGACATTCTCAAGCGGCTGGAGAAGTGGTGACCGATTACACCGGAACCAGGCGCAAGGCATTACCCGCCAGAATCTTGACCAGGACGTCTTCCGGCAGGTTCACTGACATCAACAGGTCGTACATCTGGTTGTTAAAATCGTCCCGGCCGAAGAACAATCGATCCTGGTAGTCGATCAGAAACTTGCGCGTAAAATCCAGATTGCGGCTCAGCGCCGTATGGCCCGACCCTCCGGAGAGGTCGCAATTGAAGTTGGGATACTTGTCAAGGTATTCCAGAATGCGGCCACGGCCCACTATTGGTTTGCCCTTGGGGTAAGTCACCGCATCCTGGTCAGCATCGGCGGAAATTTCCCGCCAGAACCCCGGGCCATGGCCCAGAAACTGAGTGTGCGGGCAGAGCCGCAGCGGCGCTTCCATATTCTCAATCCCGCCGCCATACCACCATTGCCAGTCCTTCATCACTCCATGCCGCGGAAACGTCACGTCCAGGTGATAAACCACCGGCAGCCCCAGTTCGCCGCAATATTGGAAGAGCCGGATGGCGTCGGGATCGTCATACCGCAGGCGCAGCTTGAATTCACCGAAGACCCGCACCCGGAAGAGGTCCACTGCGGCTTTCAGCTTGGGGAGAGCGTGTGGATCCCGGGGGTCCGTGGTGGTCCCGGGAATGAACCGGTTGGGGTAACGTTCGGCAACGTCAATGACCTCGCGCAGCGGCATCCCCACTCCCATCGGAGGCAGCTTGACATAGTAGCCAGGATCAATCTCTCTTTCCGGAATCTCCCAACTTAATAACCAGGTCCGCTCGATGCCCGAGGCATCCATGTCCTCGATGATTCGCGCTCCATCGTGCCCGATCCAACGGGGATGATTGTGCGCGTCGATCACGCGATGCTTCGGCGTCCGCTTGCCGTTATCTGGAACTGTCTGCGCGGAAGCCCGTGCCGCACCGTCCACGGCAAATCCACCCACCAGGCCCGCCGCCCCACCCAGTCCTGCCATCAGCATCTCGCGCCGTCCCAAAGTAAGGCGAGCACCGGATTCAGGGCGCCCACTTGTAACAGCCTCGGCGGAGGATGCCCCCGCCTCCAATTTCGTCAATCCGCAACCCACAACCTTTTCTGCCGGGACCCCGTCAACAGAGTCACCCCTCGATCCTTGAGCATTGTTCCTGGACATTAGCGAAACCCTCCCTGCTGGGATATGCGCCCGTCGGCGCGCCAACGAGAATACACCCAGTTTCGCCACTTTTGATTGCCAAGTTTACTGAAAGACGCGGGTTTACCCCTGCGGAACAACTCGAGCGTCAAGCGCAGAAGGGACCGCTGCAGCATCAATTTGACGCCTTATCAGAGCGCAACTATCTTTGTTTTCATAGATATTAAGGGAAATTTGCTAACAGTATTTGTTTTCAATAAGTTGTCAGCTTTTTAGAAAATGGCTTTGGGAAGGTTCTTTGTTTTCAGCAAGTCCTAGGCTTCGCTCGGGCCCTTGGGGGGCGGTGTCGGGACTACCATTGCCGCGACTCAGCGGCGACTGTGATTTCCGCCTGGTGAAATATTCCCACCAGTCCGGTGTACTTGGGGTGCGCGGCTTGCTCTGCGGCCCTCCGGCGAGGCTTCAACCGGGGGAGGCGCTGCCCACGGCTAGCTACATTCATAGTATATTGTGATAGCCTAATCGTGTCAAGAGACAACGCGTCCAGGGCGTACCCCTTTTTGATTCTTGTGACCAGGGCCGGCGGTGGACAATCGGGCCTGTAGTAGAGGGTTTACCCCGCGGCTGTCATGAGAACCACTGTGCCAAAGGCACCTTGGAGTGCGGTAGCAGCAGCTACCGCCTTGGAATGCGGTTGCGGCAGCGACCGCAGTGCAATGCGGTAGTACCAACTACCGCCGACCTCTCGCAATTTCAGATCAAGCCCATCGAAAGGCGGCAGCTTCGCGGCCGCACTCCAAGGCGCTTCGCGCATTTTCAGCGGTGCGTCGGAGCCCCGGGCTTAATGCAGCGCCTGATCGTAGTGTACGCCGTAAATGTATCGCTCCCCATCCGGATCAGCGCGAACGATGCGGGCGCGGACCTCCGGCTTTTCATTGGTCGCGTCGTACGGACAAATCACCACCACACCTTGGCCCACCAAGTACTCTCGGGCGCTGGAAAAGCAAAAGCCTTCGCAACAGAAGTTTTCGGTGTGGGCAATCTCCATCTCGCCGTAATAATCCCGCACCCGAACGGGAAGTTGCGCGTGCCTGCGGAGCGACTTCCGCCGCTCGGTGGGAATGGGGCTCCCCGTGGTGGCCGCGGTTACCGCTGCCTGATAGGCCTGGATTTCCAGCTCGAACACCTGCTGCGGGTATCCCCAGGAAGTGGACTCCGCGCAGCGCAAGCACGGTTTCGTCAACAACCCTGCCGTCTCCAGAACTTCCACTTCCACTAGCGAGAGTGATTGCAGCACTAACGCATGGCAATTCCGGCAGGAGAGCAGGAGATGGGCGTCAGAATCCTCGTCGGAAGGGGGAAAGTAGATGTCCCAAATGTTCTTGTCCACATGGGCGCATTCCACACCCCATTCGCCCACCTTATCGAGGGGAGGAGAGATGGGGCCGACGACGCGAAATTCGGCCTCTTCTTCATTGGCCTGATTGATGACGTGAATAGTTTGGCCCGGCTCAAGCGCATGTGAGATCTGGATGCGCGCACCATGGCGGTTTAGCGTGATCGTGCGCCCAGCCGCTTCGAACGGAGTGCCCTTGTCATCTTCACCC
>JARLGN010000142.1 GCA_031292775.1 Acidobacteriota bacterium
GAGGGACAGCACCAGCGCGGCGCGGGGGGGCCCCCGGCCGGGCCCCCCTACAACGTCAATGGCCGGTCCCCACCCATGTAAAGCATTAACTTGGAGAGCACACTAACGCGCGGGATTACTTGTGGCTTGCAGGCAATGCCCCTCAAGTGTTGCGTGCAGGCGGGAGCGGCTGGACGTTATTAAATGGCCTGGGTTCCTACTGGGAGTAAGGTCCAAGCCCGTAATGAATCGTGGTCCAGCCACTCGCCGCTTTACCAGTTCATCACCCTAATGTAAAGGAATTGTGAGGACCAGTGGCTTTTGTGTAAAGGTACTGTAAAGAATGGCCGGCGGGTGCCTTACCCACGCGCAGAATGCTTGATGATCGAGTCCGTAGACGCCTGGTGTTAGCAACCAAGCCAGGTTTCGACAGCGAGTGCCTTAATCGAGCCGCCACCTTGGGGGTGGGGCCACGGGCCAGCTTCGGCCCGCGACCCCTTGGATGTGGTTTCGTGAGTATGGTGTGACGTGAATCAGCCGGACAGGCTGACCTGCCCGGTTCCCAGTTGCGACGTGAGCGTACTCACACCGAGCTGAGAGAGATCTTGCTGGAGAGTGGTGTACGCTGTCTGGGCCGAAGTGAGGTCGCTCGACGAGAGATCGTCCCCGAGAGCGCTCAACTCCTTGAGAATGGCGCTGGCCGATGTGGAGGTACTCGCGTCGCTTGACGGCGGTGGCGGTGGCGGCGCTTGATTGCTCGTCTGCTGCAGATCATTCTGGACCGTTTTGAAGTCCGACTGGGCTGCGGTTAAATTTCCAGATTGGAGATCCTGTCCCAGCGTATTGAGCGCATCGGCCAGGGAGCTGGTGCTGCTGTCTGTGCTGGTGGTGGTGGCACTGCTGCTGGCCGCACTTGTGCTGGTGGAAGAGAAGCTGGATAAGTCCTGGGTCAGCGTAGTGTAGTCGGACTCTGCTTGGGTAACGTTGCCGGATTGGAGATCCTGACCCAGTTGTTTGAATTCGGATTGGACCTTTTTCATCGAGCTGGCCCAATTCGCGAGGCCTTCTGTTAGGGAGCTGCTTATTGAGGAAACGCTGGATACTGACACTGGTCACCTCCGAGGGTGTTGAGCAAGAATTCAGTCTGCCGGCGACTCAACGCCGGTTGGCTGTGCCCGGTTTGCCGTGACAGCAGTGGGTACGGGGCAAAGTACCATTGCTGCTCCCAGTGTTCACGATATACAATCGGCAGTTCTGACGAGGACTTAAATCCGGAGTCGGTTCCGCCCGTCGGGCATCTCCTCTAACGCCTTAATGGCTTACAAAAGGTGCCGCGGCTGGCACTTTCTCCGGACCGTATCCGATTGTCATCAAGGAATCACGCAATTCACAGGCCAGATTCTCCCTAGCGTGACTTGCTCAAGCGTTTCAATAGATTAGTTACATGCAGACTCATCCAAGCGCCCCGCTGCCTCTGCGAATGGGCAGGCCTTGCCTATACTTCCAACGACCAGGCGCGCAGACTTTGCCCACTCGTTTCGATGCCCGATAACCAGGATGGGTTTGGAGCAGAACAATGCAGGGCGGTGGAGCCGCAACGTATTACCGTATCGCAATTCAGAGGTCAAGGAGGTGCAGGAATTTGGCTAGCATGACCGATCCATCCGGTCACACCACGACCTCTATGATGTGCTGACACCTGGCATGCGTGCCGATTCCCCCGCCGCCCTACCCGCGAATTCCAATTTCCTGCATTAACTTATTCGTTTCACGGTAGGCTTCGGTGACCCAGTCGACAATCTTCGCGGGCTCGGGTGAATATTCGAGCTCAATGCTGACGACGCCGCCAAATCCGATCTTCTTCAGTTGCGCGAGGTAGGGCCGGAAATCCACCACTCCACGTCCCGGCGGCAAATCGCCATGCACCTTTCCATCACAATCGGAGAAGTGAACGTGGGCGATGCGCCCCTTCAGTTTGGGAATGTCTTCCGCGGGTGTATGTGCCAGCGCCAGGTGGGAGATGTCCAGGTTCGCGCGCACGGCGGGATGATTCGTGTCATCCAGGAAGGTTACCATTTTCGCCAGCGTATTCACGATGGATTGATGGAACGGCTCGAGTTCGATGGCGATTTCGACGCCCAGCCCTTTGGCGTAGTCGCCACACTCCTTCATGGCCTCCACGGCCCAATTCCATTGATCGCGGGGAGTGATGACTTCCTGCTGCCAGATGTATTCTCCCAGCACCAACAGCAGGTTCCTGGCCTCCAGTTCATAGACAAGGTCCAGATGTTTCTTGACGCGCTCAATGTGGAACCTGCGCACGGGTCCATTGAAATCCGCAATCCCCAGCGCGCAACAGCAGACGCTGATGACAGGCAACCCGACCTCGCGACAAGTGTCCTTGATCAACTTGCGCTCTTTGATATCAATGTCCATGGGATCGGCGGAAATATCGATGGTGTCAAACCCGATTTCCTTGGTTTTATGAATGCCTAGCGCGGTCCCCACGGGGGAGCCCAACCAGGCGGAATTGATGAGTCCGAGTTTCATGCGTTTTCCTCCTTGATTTCTGCTGGCCGCACCGGGCGGTGCTGCTCAAGCGAACGGTAGCAGGCTTCCACCAGCGCCAGCGTGTTGAGGTTATCCCGTCCGTTGAGGACGGACTCGCGGCCCTCTTCCAGGCTGCACAGCAGTTCTCCCATGGTGCCTTCAAAGGCATCAGGAAACCACACTTGCGGCCAGGTGGGCGAAAACCAGTAACCGGGCTCCTGCTGAGTGGTGAAGCGAATGGTGCTGGGAACGCGGGCAGGATAGTGCGGCCATCCGATCGATCCTTCCGCCATCCCTGCCGTTCCCTCAACGCGCCACTTGATATAGATGTCTGACGCGGCGCCCTCGCGTGAGGGGCCCGTCCACGTGTCATCCCACGCTGTTGCGCGCATTCCATTGGCGTATTCCAGGATGTAGAGCACAATGCCGTCGCGGTGGGGAAAGTCCATGCGCGGGTCCTGGTGCGTGCTGGCATACACATACTCGGGATCGCCGAAGAGATAGCGGAAGGAATCCAGGTGGTGGATGCTCATGAAGGCCAGCGTGATCTTGCCGTAATCCTTCTGCCACGGTTGCCAGTGCGGGATGGCCCGCATATCAATGGTGGCGAGCATGGGCTCTCCCAAATAGCCGCGCCGCAGCACGGTTTTGAGGGCGCGGATCGAATGGTCATAGCGCATGTTTTGATTCACCGCGAGGGGCACGCCTGCCCGCTCGCAGGCCACCACAATTTCCTGTGCTTCCCGGTAATTCATCGCCAGCGGTTTCTGCGCCTGGATGGCACGAATATGTTTGTGCTGAAGCGCCGCGAGTATAATGGCCCGTTGCGCCAAGGGCGGAACCGCGATGTCAAGGACCTCAATCTGGTCGTCCGCCAGAAGTTCCTCCACCGTGTTGTGGACCTTGGGGATACCTCTCAACTCCGCGGTGGCGCGCGCCTGTTCCTCGTCCTTGGCGGTAATCGCCACCACGTTGAAGCCCGCATTCTTGTATGCGACGAGATGAATATCGCGCATGATAAAGCCTGCTCCAATGGCGCCAATCCGAAAATCTCTCTTGTGAGGAAGAAGCGGCAGGTGCTGCAAATTCAGATCAATGTTCATTCAATACACTCCCTGTGCCCGGTCTGCAAAATCGGCGCAATGCATCGGGCCGAACGGCGTCCGGCCGGGGCCATCGCCGCTGGCCCCTATAGCTTTGGTTGCGGCTTCGCCGCCCCGCACAAACTTGGTAGTCGCCGGGGAAAAGATTTTACGCCCGACCGTGCCGGAAAGCACTGCATAGTTTCTACCCACCGGCTTACCGCTTGCCATGGTGGGGGCATTCTGCACGCGCGAAGCGGGAACGGGCGGTCCGTCCGCGGCACGTTGCGTGTGAGCAGGCACGAGGCCTGTCCCGACGTCATTGCGACCTTTGAGATACTCCCACTTTCCAACCCGTGAACCGTTCTATCTGGAGGACCTGATGAACTACGACATACGTTCAAGAATGCCTCGTGTTCTTGCGGTTTCCATTTTGCTCGCGGCGTTCTGCCGTCCGGCGAGCGCGGCCCAGCCCCCAGCGCCACAGGCCGTGAAAAGTGAGCAAACGACGTTCATCCGCTGCGGCACGCTGATTGACGAAGCATCGGATACGCCGCGCCAGAATGCGCTGGTGCAAATTGTGGGAGGCAAGTTCCACGCCGTGACCAGCTTCACGCCGGATTTTGCCAAGCCATCTGGAGCGGTCTTCATCGACCTGTCGGCGGAAACCTGTTTGCCCGGACTCATCGATACGCATACGCATGTCCTTCTGCAAGGCGATCAGAAGCCGGGGCAGTACGACGAGCAGATTCTGAAGTGGTCGCTGCCTTACCGGACCATACTTGGAACGCAGGCCGCGCGTCGTGCCTTGGATTACGGCTTCACCTCCATCCGCGATGTGGAAACCGAGGGTGCCTACTATGCGGACGTCTCTATTCGCGACGCCATCAATCAGGGAGTGATTCCCGGTCCGCGCATGGTGGTGGCGACGCGCGCGCTCGACGTGACAGGCGCCTACGCAATACTTGGATATGATCCAGCTTTGAAGTTGCCGCACGGCGTTCAGGTGGCAGACGGACCTGACGAATGCCGCAGAGCGGTTCGCGAGCAGATTGGCAATGGGGCCGACTGGATCAAGGTGTATGCCGACCGGAAAGTGTCCACTGCCGCCGGCGTGGTGCATAGCATTCCCACCTTCACTCCTGACGAACTGCACGCCATTGTGGATGAGACGCACCGCCAACATCACAAGGTGGCAGCGCACGCCAACGGGTTGGAAGGTGTGCACAATGCCGTGGAGGCGGGCGTGGATACCATCGAGCACGGTGCCTATATTACTGACGATGACCTGAAAACAATGGTTGCGCATGGAATCTGGTATGTGCCGACGCTGTATATCTTCATTTACGCAGAGGAGATTCATCAGGCGGCCGGGTTTCTCGGATGGGAAGGGGGCGTGGAAATTCACGCGGAGACGTTTCGCCGGGCTCTGAAGGCCGGGGTGAAAATCGCCTTCGGCACGGACGTGGGTGGGTTTGAGTGGACGATCAACCCGGCAAAGGAATTCCCGCTGATGGTGAAATACGGTATGACGCCCGCCCAAGCGCTGCATGCGGCCACCGTTTCCGGGGCGGAATTAATCGGCATGAAGAGCCAAATCGGTTCGGTGGAACCAGGCAAGCTTGCGGACCTTGTTGCTGTCTCAGGTAACCCGCTGACTGATATCCACGCACTTGAAGACGTCAACTTCGTGATGAAGGAGGGAGTGGTCTATAAGCACGGCAGCCCAAATTAGGGAATCCTTCCCTCGGCATTCGTAGCGGCGGGTTTACCCCGCCATCCGCTGTTTAAATGGTTGGGGAATGGCGGGATAAACCCGCCGCTACATAGCACGTGCACGATCTGCGCGGAACGACGGTGTTGCGCCACCCCCAATTATTTTGCCCGCGCGTGCGTCGGAGAGTGAGCGGACGACCTGGCTGCGGCTTGGCGAAGGTCGGTTTGGTTTTCGATCACGGATTTCAAATTTTCCAGATAAAAGACCCAGGATTTCACAGCCTTGTCGAGGTCTGTGGCGGAGGTGAACCCCTGCTGCTCCAGATCCACAAGTGTGTGGCCCCCTTGCGGAGAGAGCTTGAACCGCACTTGGGTTTCCACATCATCCGCGGGATGCTTCCAGGTGAGGGCCAGAGTGCTGGCGGGCGTAAATTCAGTTACCACTCCGTCCACCGAGTCTTGAGCCTTCCATCGGAGGTGGTACTTGCCCCCAAACTGCGGCTCCAGGATGGCCTGATCCGCCAGCCACGCACTTAGCTTTCCTTGATCGGAAAGATAGCTGAAGATACTGACCGCGTCGCTGGCCACAAGGATCTGCAGGGTAGCCGAGCGGGTCACGCTTACGGGGCCGGTGTCTGCAGACTTAACGGGTCGCTTGGCGTGTTGCTGCGCAGTGGCATTGCTCAAAGCGCCCAGCAAGAGAATAAGGGTAATCAATTTGGGCATCATTAGTAGTCCTCGGCCTTTCTAAGAGGAAGGATTCGCGACGGATTGTAGAGCAAAGCGTGAGGCGGCGCAATGCGCATTACCCTCCCGTGCTTGGGATGCGCGGCGCGGCGGCGTATAATCACCAGCTTGGGGAAAGGAGACCTCTATGGATCGCCAGGCCGCGTGGGAACTTCTTTGTGAGTACACCAAAAACGAGAGTTTGCGGAAGCATGCGCTTGCCGTGGAAGCATGCGTGCGCGCTTATGCCCGCAAATTCGGTGAGGATGAGGAGAAGTGGTGCGTGACAGGGCTGATCCATGATTTTGATTACGAGGTCTATCCGACCGCTCCTGACCACCCACTGAAGGGGAGCGAAATTCTCAAGGATAAAGGCGTGTCGGAAGAGATTCGCCGCGCCGTTCTCGGCCATGCCGATTACACCGGTGTTCCACGCGACACACTGCTGGCCAAGGTGCTGTTTGCCTGCGACGAGGTGGCGGGATTCATTACCGCATGCTCTTTGGTCCGCCCTGACAGGATTGCGAGCCTGGAAACAAAGTCAGTAAAAAAGCGCATGAAGGACAAAGCCTTTGCCCGATCCGTGAACCGCCTGGACATCATCAAAGGTGCGGAAGAGTTGGGCGTGCCGCTGGAGGAACACATCACGTTCTGCATTACCGCCATGCGCGAAGTCGCCGATCAGTTGGGTCTGGCGCCCGCTGGAGGGCCTCCCCATAGCCCACCAAACCAGTAAGCCGCTACTGACGCAGGAATATCACAACGTAACTTTCTGAAGATATGTTGGCACTGCGACGTCCCAGTGAAGTTCTTGCGCTATGCGCTGGTGCAGCGCTTCGCTGGCTCTCGGCTCGCCGTGTACCATAAAGGTCCGGCCCGGCGCCTTGCTGAATCGCTTGAGCCAGGCAAGGATTTCCCCGTAATCCGCGTGGGCGCTCAGGTTTTCAATGGATTCAATGCGCGCGCGCACATTCACATCGTGCCCGTACATTTTTATTACCTTGGCTCCTGATTGGATGGCGTGTCCCCGTGTTCCCGCCGCCTGGAATCCCACAAACAAAATAGTATTGCGATGATCCGGCAGGCAGCGTTCCAGGTGATGAAGCACGCGGCCGCCCGTCGCCATGCCGCTTGCCGAGATAATAATTGTGGGATAGTGCGCGTCGTTGAGTTGTTTGGATTCGTCCACGGTCTTGTCAAAGTGCAGATCGGGCGGGGAAAACGGCTTGATGCCCTGTTCTTCCATGGCATCCAATTCGAGGCTGTGGTCTTCCTTGTGCTTTTGGTAGAGATGGGTGACATCGATCGCCATGGGGCTGTCAACATGGATGGGCACCGAGTGCATCTTATCCGCCTCGATCAATTCGCGAAACAGGTAAAGCAGTTCCTGCGTGCGTCCGATGGCGAAAGAAGGAATCACCACTGTCCCACCATGGGCGGCCGTGCTTTCCACAATGGAAGCCAGGTGCCCGCCAACGTCTCCCTTGGGGTGTAGCCGGTCGCCATAGGTTGATTCCAGCAGCATGTAATCGAATCCGTCTTCAGGCACCGCCGGCTCAGGAATGATCAACTGGGGGAAGCGGCCCAGGTCGCCGGAGAACAGAAGTCTCTTCGTCGTCCCGTTTTCACGGACGGTCAATTCGATCATCCGCGCGCCCAGGATGTGTCCCGCGAAGAAGCCGCGCAGGGTGAAGTGCGGGGAAATCTCCATCGGTTCCAATGCGTTCACCGCGCGCATACGCTCGAGTGACTTGATGGCTTCCTCATAGGTGTAAAGCGGCAGGGCAGGAGCGTGCTTGCTGAATCCCTTCTTGTTGGCGAAGGCCGCATCTTCTTCCTGGAGGTGTCCGGAATCCGGCAGCACGATTTTGGCGAGATCCACCGTGGCCGACGATGCCAGGATCTGGCCGCGAAAGCCGTCCTTCACCAGGCGCGGAATGTACCCGACGTGGTCAAGATGCGCGTGCGTCAGCACCAGCCATTGAATGCTGGAGGGCGGCACGGGCAGTGGATTCCAATTGCGCAGCCGCAACTCCTTGGCGCCCTGGAAGAGCCCGCAGTCAATCATCAGGCGTTCGCCGCCCGCTTCGAGCAGATACTTCGAACCAGTTACCGTGCCGGTCGCGCCAAGAAAAGTTAGAGTGGCCATTAATTGTCCTTTGCGTAATGCCTGCGAATAATGTTCGGTGTCAAATCACCACCGACTCCTGGTACTCGCCGAAGACCCGGCGCAGGGCGTCGGAGATTTCGCCCACCGTGGCATAGGCTTTGACCGCGGCGAGGATGGCGGGCAGCAGGTTTCGGTCCGTACGGGCCGTCTCCTCCACGGACCGGAGTGCTGCCTCCACGCGGACGGAGTCGCGGCGCGCCCGCAGTCTCTTGAGGCGTTCAACCTGGTTGCGCTCGATCTCCGGGTCGATGTGCATCAGGGGTGGAGAACTGCGAGTCTCGTCCACATACCGGTTTACGCCCACCACCACACGGTCTTCCCTCTCAATGGCTTTCTGATACTCATAGGCCGCCTGTTGGATTTCCCGCTGCACGTAACCCGATTCGATGGCGCGCACCATGCCGCCCATCGCTTCAATCTTACGCAAGTATTCCTGCGCCTGGGCCTCAATTTGACTGGTAAGCTTTTCAATAACGTAGGAGCCCGCCAGCGGATCAACCGTGTTGGTCACGCCGCTTTCTGTGGCCAGAATCTGTTGTGTGCGCAACGCCAACAGCGCGGATGCCTCCGTGGGCAGGGCCAGCGCTTCGTCGCGAGCGTTGGTGTGCAGCGATTGCGTTCCGCCCAGCACGGCCGCGAGCGCCTGCAGGGTGACGCGCACGATATTCACATTGGGTTGCTGAGCGGTGAGGGTGGAACCGGCAGTTTGCGTGTGGAAACGAAACATGCAGGAACGCGGGTCCTTGGCTTGGAATCGCTCCGTCATGATGCGTGCCCACAGCCGCCGGGCGGCGCGGAACTTGCCGATTTCCTCCAGCAGATCATTGTGCGCATTCAGAAAGAATGACAAGCGCGGCGCAAAGTCATCAACGGCCAGGCCCCGCGCCAGAGCTGCCTCCACATAGGCAATGGCATTGGCCAGGGTAAACGCCACTTCCTGCACGGCCGTAGAACCCGCTTCGCGAATGTGGTAGCCGCTGATGGAGATGGTGTTCCACTCGGGAGCGTGTTCGCGGCAAAAGGCAAAGATATCCGTCACGATGCGTAGGGCAGGGGCTAGCGGAAATATGTAGGTGCCGCGCGCGATGTACTCTTTCAGAATGTCGTTCTGAACCGTGCCCGACAACCTGGCAAGGTCGGCGCCTTGCTTTTCGGCTACGGCGAAATAGAGTGCCAGCAAAATCGCTGCCGTGGAGTTGATGGTCATGGACGCCGAGACGCGCTCCAGGGGGATTCCCTCAAAGAGCATTTCCATGTCCTCAAGCGAGTCGATGGCAACGCCTACCCGGCCAACTTCGCCCCGCGCCAGGGGATGGTCGGAATCCAGGCCAATCTGCGTGGGAAGATCAAAAGCCACCGAAAGCCCGGTTTGCCCCTGCGAAAGCAGGTAACGGTAGCGGGCATTCGATTCGCGCGCCGAACCGAAACCCGCGTACTGGCGCATGGTCCAAAGGCGGCTGCGATAAAGCGACGGATAGACCCCGCGCGTAAAGGGGGATTCACCCGGGTAACCCGCTTCCTTCTCGTAGTCCCAGCCGGCAAGGTCGTTGGGCGAATAGAATCTGTGGAGCTCCAACCCCGAGTCCGTTGTGAATTTCGCCTTGATCTCCTTGTCGCGTCGTTCAGTCATAAGGTCCAGTCACAACCACGCGTGGAGCGTTCTCGCGCGCTGTGCCCACGTCGCAATCAATGGACGTTGCGAGCTTTCAGGAAAGTATAAAGGCAAAGGATCGCCAACAATATGGTGAATCCCCCAAACATGCTGAAGTGGATCAGGCCTGCCTCCGGAGCTTTGCGGTACTCCACCCACTCTGAATACGTCACCGACGCGCCCATCAGCGTCAAAAACATAAAGGCCAAGCCGATGATCATGTGAAACAACCGCTTCGCGTTGAGAACCCAATAACGAAATAGACTTCCGAGTCGACTCAAAGCCTTCCTTCCTCCCCTGCACAGACTTTTGTGATTCCGGTACGTTATGGTAAGGACAAACCGTGGTTCAGTCAAATATCGGGACCCCTTCCGGCAACACCTTCACTGCACAACACCAGAAGGGATTGGACCGACCCTCGAGAATCTCTACGGATTTCACGTTGTTCAGAGGAGCGACAGGCTTTCGTCTTGACGTGCCTCTACAGCAACCCTAGAATTGAACTTGTAAGCCAGCCTCGACCTGCCAGGTGACCCTTGGAGCTAGACGATAATTTCAAGCGACTGATCAAAGAACTGGGAGACGCCATCAACGAATCCCTTTCCGAATCTGACCGTATTGCCGAGGTCATGTCGCGCATTCGCAACGCTGGTTACGACCTGTTTCTGGTTTTGGAAGTCACCATTGGCTTCAACAAGCGCGGCGAAGTGAACCTGGTGCATCGCCAGAAACTCAGTGCTGACGCCCGCCCTGATCCCGATTTCCACCTGACCTCGCAAGACACCCAATTTCTTCGCGCCCTGAAGATCGTTGTGGATGAAGATCTCGAGCCCTAGTTCGTATCCCGCTAAATGAATCCCCCCGAAGGCCAGAACAGGATTGTGACGGTTTAGTCGGAGTCAGTTTCTGAGGTCAAGGAACAAAACTGCCGGGACCCGCGAGCCTTGGTGCTGGCCACTTACCGGGGCGCCTACGAAGCGACTGTAAAATGTGGAGGTTTAAGCCTATTGGTCATTGCAGAATAGAGTGACAGGTTCCGCTGCGCCTGCATCTTGCTGGCGCCGGAAAACGCCGCCAGGATGGCGGCGCTACGGAAGTTGGTTGTCACTGTATTCTGCAATCATTTGCAGGCCGACACTCTCATGCCGGGTCGATTGTCTTGCCGCGTTAATTGCCAGGTTTCACGTCGTTTGGGGCGCCTGAGACTGTAACCTCAACCTTAACGCCCTTTTTGAGCTTTACACTCTCGCCGTATTCGTCAATTAATGCGTTTTCAATTCGAAGGTCTTGACGCCGAGCGTCGGCCGTGCCAACGACAATCTGCGCCTCTTCCGGCCGGCTCGGGTCTGCTCAGGGGACGATCTTGTCGACGGGTCCGGGCACGGTAATGCCAGGCCGCTCATGAATTCGCGCAGAATCCATCTTCCGTTCCGCTGTTCTTGCGGACAGGGACATGCGCGGCTTCGCCATTTCTTTCCGGACGCTTGCGCTCATTGAGTTGCTGGATTGCTTCTTGATTTTGTTCTTCTTCATGCCCCCATCATGCCTTCGAAGCCGAGGCCAAGCAGTTCTCTTTTGCTCACAAGAGAAATATATTCGCGATTTCCGCTTACTGGCCTTTTTGCGGCGTGATGCGCTCCAGACCGTCCAGGTAGGGGCGCAGCGCGGTGGGGACGGTGACGGAGCCGTCGGCCTGCTGGTAGTTCTCAATAATTGCCACCCAGGTGCGCCCTACGGCCAGTCCGCTGCCGTTCAGGGTGTGCAGCAACTCCGTCTTGCCGGACTTCCCGCGCCGGAAGCGCAGGTTGGCGCGACGAGCCTGGAACGCCTCAAAGTTCGAGCAAGAGGAGATTTCCCTATATTCGCGCGCGGAGGGCAGCCAGACTTCCAGGTCGTAGGTCTTGGCGGAACTGAATCCCACGTCGCCCGTGCAAAGCGTAATAACGCGGTAGGGAAGTTCCAACCGCTGAAGGATGTCTTCCGCGTCGTGGGTCAGCCGTTCGAGTTCGTCGTAGGAGTTTTCCGGGGCCGTGAACTTCACCAGTTCCACCTTCTGGAATTGGTGCTGGCGGATGATGCCGCGCGTGTCCTTGCCGTAGGAACCCGCCTCACTGCGGAAGCAGGCCGTCCACGCGCAATGCTTCACCGGCAGCGATTCGAATTCCAGCACCTCGTCGCGGTAGAGATTGGTCACTGGGACTTCCGCCGTGGGGATCAGCCAGTAATCCGTGCCCTCAAGCTTGAAAAGGTCTTCCTTGAATTTGGGCAACTGGCCAGTGCCGAAAAGGCTGGCGGAATTGACCACGAAGGGTGGCAGGATTTCCGTATATCCGTGCTCGCGCGTGTGCACATCCAGCATGAAGCTGGCGAGCGCGCGCTCCAGCTTGGCGCCCACTCCCGAGTAGACGGCAAAGCGCGCGCCGGTGATTTTGGTGGCGCGCTCGAAATCCAGAATTCCCAATGCCGGGCCCAGATCCCAATGCGCCTGGGGTTCGAAATCGAATGCGCGCGGCGTGCCCCAGCGGCGGACTTCCGGGTTGTCGGCGGCGCTGTGGCCCACCGGCACGCTGGAGTGTGGGATGTTGGGAACCAGCCGCAACACCTCGCGCAGCGCCTCGTCACTGGCCTTGGCCTGCTTGTCGAGTTCCGCGATCTCCTCGCCCACCTGTCGCATCTCCGCGATCAGAGCCGAGGCATCCTGCTTCTGCTTCTTGAGCGTGGCAATTTCATCGGAGACTTTGTTGCGTCGAGCTTTGCGTCCCTCAACCTCCAGCAGCATCCGTCGGCGCTCGGAATCAAGGGATTCGAAATCCTGCAGCACGTCGGCAAGCCCGCGCTCACGCATCTTCTCTTTGACCAGATCCAGATTGTCGCGGACAAAATTCAAATCAAGCATGGTGGGGTCTCACTCCTTGGCACGAACCGTAATGCGAAATTGGCGGCCAGATATAGAAACAGCAAATCTAAACCACCCGTACTGGTCTGTCAAACCTGCGGGAATTCCTGCTGCAATGGCGCCCCATTTCCGGTGTTCCGCCGAACCGAACATCAACTATAATCAGAGGCTAGAGTTGGAAAAGGCTGAATTTATGCGGAATGCCGGGGAGGTGAGGGCTACGCGAGGGGTTTGCCGTAAATGCTCTATCATTGTGCAAAAATCCATCCATGAAACCTTTCCGGTGTCAAACGGATTTTGTGTGGGATTTACCCCTCATTTACAAGGCCTATTGGCCTGTAACTTATTGTAAATAAACGGTTAGCGCTTGCGGCCCTCGCCATGGCCGCGAAAAATGCGGCTGGCACGAATTTTCACGATAGGGGAAACTGGCGCACCTTTTCCACAAAGATTTCCACAAGCAGCTTTCCCCTCGAAATAGCAATAACTTACCGCTCTCATAAGGCCTCTGCCATGGGGGACTTCATCATTGCCAGCACCGATTGGGGGACGCGTGCCCGGACAAAAACTCTTCCCTCTTTGTAGTAGGTGGAAACTACGGTTCCTGCCCGATGCAGCAATGCCAATTGCTTTCCGTCACTCGACGAAAGCTCAAAATCCGCTTCCACTACGGGATCGGTGGTCAGTTCGTCGGATATGATCTGGCGCAAGTGTTCCAATCCTTCGCCCGTCTGAGCGGAGACAGCAACGCTTCGGTCCGCCGTTTCGAGCCGGCGCTGCTCTGCGGGCACAAGCTGGTCAATTTTGTTCCAAACGTGCAGCCGGGGTGTGGAGGCAACGCCCAAGTCTTCCAGCAGCGTTTCCACGGCAGCATCTTGTGCTTCGTGTTCCGGGTCGGAGGCGTCGGTAACGTGCAGCAGCAGGCGTGCTTCCTCCAACTCCTCCAGCGTGGCGCGGAAGGCAGCCACCAGATGCGGCGGCAGCTTGCGAATGAAGCCGACCGTATCGGAAAGCAGGGCGGTGCGGTGGGCGTCAAGCGGCATGGCGCGGATCGTGGGGTCAAGCGTCGCGAACATGCGGGCGGAGGTGACCACTGCGGCGGAAGTCAAGGCGTTAAAGAGCGTGGACTTCCCGGCGTTGGTGTAACCCACCAGGGCCACGGTCTGAAGGTTCTGGTCACGCCGATGGGCGCGATGCAGGGCACGCTGCGAGCGGACGCGCTCAATGCTTTCGGTCAGAACCCGAATACGGTGCCGGATGCGCCGCCGGTCAAGTTCCAACTTCTGTTCGCCGGGACCGCGCGTGCCAATGCCGCCGCCCAATCGCGAAAGCAAAGTCCCGTGTCCGGAAAGCCGGGGTAGCAGGTAGTTCAATTGCGCCAGTTCCACCTGAAGCTGCCCTTCACGGCTGCGGGCCCGGCGGGCGAAGATATCAAGGATGATTTGGGTGCGGTCGATGACTTTGAGGTCGAGGGACTTTTCCAGATTGCGAAGCTGGGTCGGAGTGAGGTCGTGGTCAAAAATTACCAGGTCCGCGCCCGCGGCGTGTGCCTCAGTGCGAACCTCATGTACCTTACCGCGGCCCAGCAGGGTGGCCGGGTCAGGGTCAGAGGAACGTTGCAGCGCCTCTCCCACAACGCGGGCGCCAGCGCTGGCCGTAAGTTCCCTGAGTTCACGCAAGGAATCTTCCGTCGCCGGGATGCCTGCACCCAGGGCATCGCGGCGGGTGGACTCCCAACCTGCCAGGAATGCGTTCTCCAATATTGGCGAGTGTCTGATGCTTCTATCCCTCCGGGACGCCAGGAACGGCTGGCAGTGGAGTGGGGCGAGGCAGCACGACCGTGGCGATAGCGTGTTTGAAAACCATCTGTTCCTGATGATTGCTTTCCAGGATAAGGGAGTACTTGTCGAAACTGCGGATACGTCCAGTCAACTTGACCCCACTCAACAGGTAAACAGTCACCAGGAGCTTTTCCTTGCGAGCAGAATTCAAAAAACCATCCTGAATGTTCTGCGGTTGCTTGTCCATTTTATTCTCTCTCTTTTTATCCAGCAATTTTCCAAGGTTGCCCTGATGTAAGAATCACAGTACCGGCGAAACCGCAGGTGAAGCAAGGGCTCCCTTCCCAGCGGTGACCGGCGTCCGGCCCAGGGTTACCAAAATGCGACTTTGAACCTGCGGGTCGTCGCCGAACCCTTCGAACCAGTTAATGTCCTCCTCGTGCCGAAACCATGTCAACTGGCGTTTGGCGTAATGCCTTGTGGCCGATTGCGTGGCGCTGATGGCTTCTTCGCGGGTCATCGTACCGTCGATAACAGCACAAGCCTGGCGGTAGCCCAAAGCGCTTAACGGTTTGATGCGTGCCGCATCCGGATGGTGAGCCAGGGCTTGGGTTTCGTCCATCAAGCCAGTGGCAAACATGCGCTCCACCCGCCGGTTAATGCGATCATAAAGCTGGGCGCGCGGCGGATTCAGGCCAATCTTGGAAACAGCATATCCCTCGAGAGCAGTTCGGCCGCTCGCGTGCATGGCTGAAATCGGCTGCCGGGCGACGATACAGACCTCCACGGCGCGAATCAGTTTCTGGGTGTCGCGCGGTTGGATACGTGCCGCCGCGGTAGCATCCAGGCGAGCCAACAGACGGTGCAGGAATTCCCTTCCGCGCCGTTCGGCCATCACTCGCAACCGCTCGCGCAAAGCCTCGGAACGGGCTGGTCCCTCAAAAAGGCCCATTAACAGCGCTCGCAGGTAGAGCCCTGTTCCCCCGGCGAAAACAGGGAGCTTGCCGCGGCTGCGCAAGTCTGCCAGGACCTTTAGTGCTTCCCGGCGGTAGTCTCCGGCATTGAAAACGTCCGTGGGCTCCAGTCGATCCAACAGATGGTGGACAATGCCGCGTCGCTCGGCGGGAGGCAATTTCCCCGAACCCACGTTAAAGCCGCGAAACAGTTGCACCGAATCGTAGTTTACCACTTCGCCGTTCAGCCGCTCCGCCAGCACCAGGGCCAAGTCAGATTTGCCGGCGGCCGTGGGGCCGACAATCGCAATCAAGGGATAATTGGCAACGCTTTCATTCATCGGAATAGGTGCGCCGGGCCTTCCTACAGTCGTCGTTTCCGCGCGAGCCACCGTGGGCGCTGCCCACGCGCTTGCCTTGTCATGAAGCGCCTGGGAGTTCTGTCCCCTAGAATAATCGGGAGCGGCGCGAGACTCCAAACCACAAGTAGCAGAGACACGCCCGCCACGTTTGCTTGTGGGATGGAATGCCACGGCGGAATTTTAGCACAAGACAACAACCTTTATTGGAGTCTGGCGCCGGTCCGACTCGTTGAAGTGATGGGTTCTGCTTTAGTAACGCACGTCATCGGTCCGCCTTCAAGCCCACAGCACATGGCGCATCACGGCACAAACTTAACCCGCCCTTCATGATTCTCCCGAATGCGCTTAATGGGTGGCAGAGACACTGGTAGTGAAGAGTGGCGGTTGCTTCCAACATGGGATCGCAGGCATTGAGAAGGCTTAATAAGCGCCATTCGCCGCTGAAACTGAAGATGTGCGGCGAAAGTGGCTTGGTGCTTAAAACCAGCGAACGAAGAGGGCCGAATACCATGAATGTGAAAGAGATGGAAGTGAAAGAACAAGTTGGTGATGCGGCCGGGGAAGTCTGGCGCCTGCTCAATCAAGGCGGGCCACAGACCTTGGTGCAGCTTAAGAAGAAACTCAATGGCAGCGGTGACCTCCTGGGTTTCGCTGTCGGTTGGCTCGCGCGTGAAGACAAGGTGGAGATCGTGAAGGAAAAGAGATCCATCTTGTTGCGGTTGAAGTAGGGCTTGATAAGCCAGCCACGCGGTTAACGTGCACACGTGGCTACCCGGGGCACCTCCCGGGAAGGAGATGTTATGAAGGAAAATATCAGGGCTTTGCTCGTTCAAGTTCGGCACGACCCGCTGGACGCTCTCCGCCTGGCGCTGGAAGAGCAGTCGATTAAAATATTTACAGCCAGGAATTGCGCGGATGCGGCGTTGGCACTGTGGTCCGACTGCCCACCTCACCTCGTGTTCACGGAAATCCAGCTTGCTGATGGCAATTGGGCGGATATCCTGACTCTGGCCTCGAAAGCTTCCCTGCCGGTAAATGTTATCGTGGTGGCGCCATTCGCGGACGTAAGGTTCTACGTCGAGGCGATCGAACGCGGCGCATTTGATTTCATTGTCCCGCCTCTTTCCGATCCTGAACTCCTGCACGTGGTCCGCATTGCCGCAGAGAATGCCGTCAGCAGGCGTTGTAAGCACGCCGCGCTGATGCCGCCAAACTCCATGGTCGCTGCTCGTCAAAACGTAAGCGTCGAACGCGAACACGCCGTCGCGGGCGCAGACGATTAAACAGATGCTGCGCCACGGCCCATTGCCTGGATTGGTTCCACCGGCATTTTTCCAGCACGCCAACATGCCGCCAACCGGGGGCCTCGTTTTCACAATGGTTGATGAAACGGCAAGGTGGCACGATAACTTCAAGGGTAGGGAAGATCCGCAAACTCCGGAATGGGCCGGCGGGAATCTGGTGTTCCAATGGTCCATCGCGTTCGAAGCCCCGTCCATTTCTTCCTGGAGATGCCAGGAATCAGCCCCCACAAGGTCGGGGAATACCCATTGCCAGTTCTGTGCGCCATGCAGAATGCGGGGGATTGGTCGTACTGCCCATTCTGGTGCATGCCTTTTGCCCGGTTTCGCCACCAAAATGTCCCTACCCCCTTTATCCCTATGCAATCGATGCTTAATGTTTCTGTAACATCCATGCCCCAAAATTGATATCTGCAAAGGAGTTAAATCCAGGAATAACAGTGGCTTAATTCCGCCGTAACACAAATCTCTGAAACTAACGGTGGAGGGTCCAAATGAAACTCAAAACATCAATCACAAGTATCGCTTTAAGTGTCGTGTTGGCTGCACTAGGGGTATGCGCTCTCGTGGAGTCCCCGTCGGCAGCTCCCGCACCGATACCAGCTTCTGCACTATTGATCAACGGAGCAGGTGCGACATTTCCTTATCCGATTTATTCCAAATGGTTTGACGAGTACCACAAGCTCCATCCTGATATGCAATTCAACTATCAATCGATTGGTTCCGGCGGCGGGATTCGGCAGGTCATAGCCGGCACGGTGGACTTTGGCGCTACGGACGGCCCGATGACCGACGAGCAGCTTGGTCAGGCCAAAACCAAAATTCTGCACTTTCCTACGGTGCTGGGCGCCGTCGTTCCAACCTACAACATTCCGGGAGTAAATCAGGAGCTTAATTTCACTCCCGAAGCGCTTGCCGGGATCTTCCTGGGGAAGATCACCAAATGGAATGATCCTGCCATCGCCAACCTCAACAAAGGCATTAATCTGCCCGATACGGACATCATTGTTGTGCACCGTTCCGACGGCAGCGGCACAACTTATATCTGGGTTGATTATCTTTCCAAGGTCAGTGAAGAGTGGAAGTCCAAGGTAGGGAAGAATACCTCGGTGAACTGGCCGGTGGGAATTGGTGGCAAAGGCAATGAGGGAGTGGCGGGGTTGGTGAAGCAACAGCCCGGCGCCCTTGGGTACGTCGAGTTGATTTACGCCATCCAGAACAACATGCCTTACGGCAAGGTGCGAAATTCCTCCGGGGTTTTCGTAAAGGCGGGCTTAGCCAGTGTGACCGCCGCGGCGGCAGGGGCGGCGAAGTCGATGCCTGATGATTTCCGGGTTTCCATCACCAATGCGCCCGGGAAGGCAGCTTACCCCATAGCCAGTTTCACATGGTTATTAGTCCCCAATAAGATTGACGACCCCACCAAGAAGAAAGCGATCGTCGATTTCCTTCACTGGATGCTGAAGGACGGCCAGGGATTGGTGGAAACTCTCAATTACGCGAAGCTTCCCAAAGAAGTCGTGCTCAAGGAAACCAAGGCGATCTCACAGGTAAACTAGGGTGGCCATTATTCCAGTCACGGTTGAACGCGCGCGCC
>JARLGN010000143.1 GCA_031292775.1 Acidobacteriota bacterium
CAGAGGGCGCAGGGGCAATGCGTTTCGTCATGGCGGCGCAAGGGGTTCGGACGAGCGGAGGGCACGGGCTTTCGGATCGCGCCTCGTTTGCGCTGGCACGATTCGGGGTCATTCAGGAGCAGGTGCTCACTTGCGATTCGGAGCAAGCGGCGACGCCCGCGGCAATGGCGAAGAACATCACCAGCGGCGGTCGGCAGTATTGCCGTATCGGACAGGGCTACGTCTCCGGGGGCGGGCACGCCATGGCCGGTGCCAGCGTTAACACGGTCTATTTCATGGACCCGAACGCGGGCGAAGTGATGTTCTCCGGCGGCCCGGGATTGTCGTCATGGCTGCCGAAGTTCGTGCGGCGGATGGGGTACCAATTCAGCAGGCACTACGTGGAGCTTTACAGCTACCAGCCTTCCAAGGCACGCGTGGATGCGCCGAAGCCGGAGACGCTTGAGGACACGATGCGGAACGCAATGGCAAAGCGCCGCACGGCGATGGGTTACTAATGCAGCACAGCGCCGCGTGCTACCGCGCTATGCTTTTTACCTTTGCTCCTGAGTACCTCCTGTTCAGCACCACCCTTGCTCGGCGCGCCCCCCTCCTCATCTGAGGAGGGGAACACGTAGGAACTCCCCTCCTGATTTAGGAGGGGTGGCGCCGGAGGCGACGGGGTGGTTACTCGCGCTGTGGTCACCCGCCGAATGGCTACCAATAGGGCGCTTACCCCCGGTTTGGGTTCATCAAACTTACCCCCATCAACCCAATCACCACATCCTGCGACAGCGTTTCGAGCGTCACCTCTTTCAGGTCAACACCGGGGCGCAGCTTCCATGACAAAACCATGGCGCGGCAGTTCGTACCCAACCGCACTGTGGGCGGTGGCTCTTTTGGCAGGCAGAACGCATCAAGCTCGTAGTTATAATCCTCACCACCCCAGAGGCAGAGAGTCCAGAAATTCATCGGGGGAATTAATTCGAGTATCTCTTCCGTGCCGTCAGCGTAAAGGAAGTGGATTACGGCATTGGCAATCTGGGTCTGCATGGGAAAGGTCGATCCGCAAATCAGCAGCCACGCCACTTCCGCGGACTGTTTTACGGGCACGGTCACGGAGCGCGGCCAATTGTCCCACTGCGATGTGAACGCGATATTCCGGTCGGCATCGAACCGCCGAAAAGGCACGTTTTGAGGCGTCAGAATGCGGCCATGGCCGTCGTCCAGTTGGTCGAGATGATTCAAATCGATTGCTGGAACCGGTTCTTTCCAGTAAGGAAACGTCCAGGCCGAATAGCCGTCCACACCCAGGCGCACCGAACACGTCTGCGGGCGCGGCGAAAGGTATTGCTGCTGAAAGATCGTCCTGATGTCCCCGTTGTAATACGGTGCGAGGTCCAAACAATCCCAGCGCGCGGTTTGCGGGGCCACTCGAGGAGTTTGAGCTGCCCGCCTTTCATCGCCCTCGGGATCGGTAATGTGCAGCTTGAACGCCTGGAACTGGGGCAGGTCGCCGACCCTAACTTCCGCCATAATCAAGTGATGCCCCGGCTTGTTCGCCAGCGAACCTCGAAGCACCGAGCCATCTTTCTGAGGTGATTCGATGGCGTTATGAAGATCCTGCCAGCGAACTACCTGGCCATGAGACACGACTAAACGAGTGTTTTCGCCGACTTTGCCCGTCATCACCACCGAATCCGAATGCGGCACACGGCCCGTCATCTCAATTACCACTTCCGCCGCCGTCAATTTCCCGGTGCTAAATCGGATCATCGTGCAGCCAAATCCCGCTTCAGCCTGCCACTGGATTGCCTGACCATTAAGCGTAATCCGCCACACCTGCTGGGCACGGACAGGCAAGCGAAAATCCACTGCTGCCTCGTGCACCAGAGTCAGAAGGTAGCGATCGATATCGCCCTCCTGCCGGAATTCGAGAGTAAAGTCAGGAGTGCGTACAGACGCCTTCGGCCACGAACTAGGAAACGCGGGGCGCATTTGCACCTCGCCTCTAGGGTAGTCCGGGACATAGCCAAACAGGCCCTCTACCACGGCGCGCGCGAACATGTGAGTGTTATCGGCAAAGTCGGTTCCCGCTCCGACATGGCTGAATCCGCCGGGCACCGAACTAGCGTAAGCGCTCTCCAGCGTCGCTCCCAACAGAAGTTCCCATCCCTCATCGAATAGGCCCGTCTGAAAGTAAGCGAGTGCATGGGCGCAAAGATCGCCGCCAAACATGTCGCGCACCGACCACTTCCACGGCACCCAATTGGAGGGCTGGCAGACTGCACCGCCAAACGGCAGGCGGATGCGCTCCAATCCCCATTCCGTGTAGTAGAGCGCCTGCGCAGCCTGTTCTTGCGTAACCAATCCAGCATCGATAGGGAGAAACTCGCTATAGACCCAGGCGTCCGAATGCACCCGGCCATGCCCGCCCTGCTCCACAAACAGGCCGAAGTGGCCGCGATCGTTCAGCCACAATTTTTCCGTAAGCGCGCGCCGAATCTTCTCTGCCCGTTGCTGGTGCCTGGCTGCCACATCTGTAGCGCCGGCGCGCCGGGCCATGTCCATCGCCGCGCGGTGACCGTAGTAGGCGTAGGCCGACTCCTCCACGCTGCCGCCACCGTTGTACCAAACGGAATCCGTGGGCAGGGTGTTGATGTAGCTTTCGTAAAGCCCATCGTCGTCGGGGTCGAAACAATCCTTCGCCCATTCCAGGTGGAGTTCCAACGCTGGGCGCAGCATCTTCTCCAACTCCGCATCCGCGGTGGCACGCCAGTCGCGAATAACCTGGTCAAAGAACTGCGACTGCGTGTTGTACATATTGGTATCGCGAGGAATGCGGCCGCGGCCATAAAAGCGCGAGTCCGGACCCTGCACACACAACCGGTGGCGCGGGTCGGGTTGGGCAAGGGTGCGGATTGGATCATCCTTTACTTGCAAAGCAAAGTAATACGCCGCGTCACCCTTCACCCTCTCATGCCAACCCATCGCGGTGGCTCCGCTAATGACCCGCCAGCCCAGAAAGGGAATGAAAAAGGCCATGCATCCGTGCCGGAAGATGTATGGGTTGCGGCTGCAACTGGAGTCAATGGCGTGGCAAACCGCGGTGACGGCAGCGTCCAGACGTGCGTCAGGCGTTTCAACCTGAATCCGTTCGACAGTCTTGAGGCAAGCGATTCCGTCCTCGAAGGCTTTTACCGGCGCATCCACCTGCAGAGTGTTGATTGCCGCTTCGACGAGCGCCGCCTGAACCGCCCAATGAATCGTATCCTGACCCGCGCGCAGGTCGATGACCCCGCAAACCATCGGCAACTTTTGCGCATCGCTTTCGAGCAAGTGCACGGGACTTTTCCACTTTGTTGCATCCGCGACGTGCAACTTCCCTTCGCGATCTGATTTCCCCACGGCCCCGCGCGGCGCATCGGCTGTCGCCAATAATCGAAATGCCTGGTCCTCGACCATTACCCGATTTCCAGCGCATCGGTCCGGGTCGGGCCCCAGATTCATTTCCGGCTTGCGTGGATCGCCCAGCTTGTAGGTCTTTGGATTCCCATGCGTGACCGGATCCCACTGCACGCGAACATCGCCATCCGATCGCGCGCCCCCGAACGCCCAAACCAATTTGTCACCGGCAAGCAGTCCCTCTGCCGCCAACCGCAAGGCAAACCCCGCCACTCCGGCAAGCGGCACGGCTTCGAGAGTCACACTCACACCCGGCAACGCCGCATCGCTGATCCTCCAAGTCATGTGCCCGCAGCGGTAGCGGGATTCCACCTCAGAGTATTCATGGAACCACCGACCGCCACCGCCGCGCACAATTGCCGCGCTGAATCCCCCCAGAACGTAGGGCCGGTTGAGCAGCCGTACAAAAGGCCTGTCGCCCGCCAACACCACACCATCTGCCGTCGGGTCGCAGTATAGAGGCCGGTTGTTGAAGCACGTGCGGTTGCGCCCCACAATTTCGCGGCCCTCGGCGGAGTATCGCAAAGCCGCAGTGCGAAGATACGCGGCGTCCTTGGTCTGCCCCGGCTCGCGCCAGGCGGGCTCGGTGGACATGGCTGTTAGAGTGATTGATACCGGTCCTGCCGCTGCTTGTCCCGCGAGAAAAGGAACGGCCAGCAGTGAACCGCTATCGCGTAAGAATTTTCGGCGGGAGGTTTTGGACATCGTGGGTGGGTCTCGCAATCTGAGAGTGGCGAGAAGCCCGGCGGTTCTAATCAGCGCTTCAGGAGCAAGAGATTGTTCCTCAAATTCCCAGTCGCTAATTCCTTTACGCCGGAGTCAAAGGTAACGAAAACACTTTCGTGCTCCATCGCATGCCAAAGGAGCAGCGCATCTGTCCATTGCCGATGTCCTCTGATTCGTCCGACCATCAGCTCGATGCCGGCGGGTGTGTCACGATCCAGCGGCCAGAATTCGTGTCCCGGGTGGCGGGTGGCCTCGCTTAAGACATCCCACGCGGTTGCCGCGGTCACCACACCATCGGTAACAGCAGGATTAGTGAGCAGACGGAGCACCCCGAGCTGCGTCAGCGGATTGGTGGCCCAAGCTCGCTGGCCGGACTTGGCAAACCAAGCGTGAGCTGCGGCATGACACTCGTGACGCGGCCACACCAACGCCAGCAGGACGTTTACATCGGGTAGGTGGCGGTTCATTCTTCGTCCGCTAGTTCACGCACTCGCTCGCTCGTAATCAGGGGGAAATCATCAGGCGCGGCCAGGACGGGCAATCCGTTCACCTTCCGGATCCCGACTTGATAGCGAGCCCCACGCGTCACGAGTTCGGAGGCGGCCTTCCCCAACGGGAGCCGACGCTGCTTGGCATATGCGCGAATGGCCTCAACCGCATCATCTTGCAGTGATAGTGTAGTCCTCATGGCACAATGATGCCATTAAACACCATCTGATGTCAATGGCGGCGTAGTGATGCTACCGGAAGTGCACATCTCTTGAAACTCACAATTCGCTGGTCTTGGAGCAAATTGCTATCGATGCACGGCTTTTCACTTTTGTCTTTTGACTTTCTTTTGCAACTTGGCCGTCCACGGCTATTTTTCTCTCGGCGCGTGTCCCATGCTCGCCCACAGATCATCAACCTTCTTTTTCACTTCTGGGTCCATGACGATTTCATCCGGCCAGGGGCGGGTAAATCCTTCGCTGGGCCATTTGCGAGTGGCGTCAATTCCCATCTTGGAGCCGAAGTTGGGCAGGCGCGAGGCATGTTCGAGTTGGTCCACCGGGCCAAGGGTGAACTGAATATCGCGCTCAGGATCGATGTGGTTCAAGGCTTTCCACGCAACTTCTCCCGGGTCCTGCACATTCACGTCGTGGTCAACCACCACAATGCATTTGCTGAACATGGCGCCGGGCAATCCCCAGATGGCGTTCATCACCTTACGCGCATGGCCGGGATAGCTTTTCCGAATCGCCACCATGATCAGGTTGTGGAACACCCCCTCGGCGGGCATGTGCATATCCACAACTTCCGGCATCTGTTTGCGCATCAGGGGCAGGAACAGGCGCTCCACCACGTAGCCCATCCAATAATCTTCCATGGGTGGCCGGCCGACGACAGTGGAAATGTAAATGGGATCGCGCCGCCGGGTGATGCAGGTGATATGGAACGCTGGGAACTTGTCTTCCAGCGAGTAGTAACCTGTGTGGTCGCCAAAGGGGCCTTCGGTGCGAACGTCGTCAAGCTCCACGTAGCCTTCCAGCACAATCTCGGCGCGGGCGGGAACCTCCAGGTCGACGGTTTCACACTTCACCAACTCGACCGGTTGCTGGCGCAGGAACCCAGCGAAGAGAAACTCGTCCAAATCCTCAGGCAGCGGGAGCACGCCAGAGAGCATGGTGACGGGATCGGCCCCAATGGCCACGGCCACGTCCATTCGACGGCCCTTTCCCTCGCGTTCGAGCCAGCGGAAATGTTCCGCCCCGCCCTTGTGAACCTGCCAGTGCATGCCCGTGGTTCGCTCGTCAAACACTTGCATGCGGTAACAGCCCACGTTGCGGCGGCCGCTCTTGGGGCTGCGCGTCACCACCATTGGAAACGTGATGAAGCGCCCACCATCCAGCGGCCAACACTTCATAATCGGCAGGCGCGCGAGGGAGAGATTCTCCCGCTCGATGATTTCCTTCACGGGGCCGCTACGCACATTCTTGGGAAAGAACGAGCCGAGTTCGGAGAGCTTGGGCAGCAGCTTTACCTTTTCGAAGAAGCCTTCCGGCGGCTTCATTTCGAGCAGCTCTTCCATGCGGCGCGTCACATCGTTGAGTGAGGCGACGTCGAGCGCCAATTCCAGGCGCTTCAGTGTGCCCAATGTATTGATGAGCAGAGGCATGGCATAGCTCACGCCGTCGCGAGCTGACCGCGGTTTCTCAAACAGCAGCGCCGGGCCACCCGCCTTCGAAACGCGGTCAGTGATTTCGGTGATTTCCAAATCAACGTCTACCTCCGCTGAAATGTGTTTCAGTTCACCTTCACGCTCCAGGCGGGCAAGAAATTCGCGCAGGTCTTGGTAAGGCACGGTGGAACCTCGTCTTCAAATGTCAGTTATCAAATTTCAGTTGTCGGTCCCCAGCCATCCGTTGGTCACCCGTCACCGGGCGCAAATTTTTGCGTGACAACGTATTACTGAACATTAATAACCAGCATTGCAGATTGAGCAATTCAAATCAAGCCTTGGGTTTCCTTTGCGGTAGGGACATCTTGTCACCGTTGTTCACGACAATAATGTCCGAAAAACAATATACTCTTGACAATAAGATTACTGCGCCGGAAACTGATGCCGCAACGCGAATCTTTGCGTGCCATATCCCATTGTTTCTCAAAAGCAAAGGTCGCACCGCTGTTGTTCTCGTTGCCCCTGGAAGCGATTCATGTTGCGAACGCTTACCGTGTCTCGTCGGCTTGGCCCCACGTCTCCTTCACGGCGATTAGCGCCGTTCCGACCCTCAAGCACTACCCATTGCAGGACAACAATAATGAACCATCCTTTTGCCCCCAACTGTTGGAAATCGGCCCGCGCGGCTGGAATGGCGCTCTCGATTCTGCTGGCCTTTATCACCCTGATTCCCTTCCCTTTGAAGTCGCAGCAAAGCCCTCCCCAGGAAGTTTCCACTCGCAGTGTTGAACCCACCTTCAAGCTGCAAGCGGAACGCAACATGGTGACGGTCCGGGTGGTGGTGCGCAACGGGAAGGGCGAAACGGTCGACAACCTCCGACAGGAAGACTTCCAACTTTTCGATCGCGGCAAAAAGCAGACTATAACGCACTTCTCCGTGGAGAAAGCCGGCCCGGTTATGGTGGAAACTAGCGCCCCCAAGCCGTCGCCACCCGAACCGGGCGTTCCGAAGAGGACGCCGCCAGTGTTCACCCTCCCTAGCCGCTTTGTGGCACTTTACTTCGACGACGTCAGTACCGGATTCTCCGGCCTGGCGCGATCGCGTGATGCGGCGGACCGTTTCTTGAAATCTTCTCTCCATTCCGGAGACCGCGTGGGAGTCTTTACCTCATCCGGCCAGAAACCTCAGGATTTTACCGATGACCTTGCCAAGGTGCGGCAGGCGCTTGCGACCCTCACCCCGCATCCGCTGATCTCACGCGATGAAAGCATTTGCGAGGTTACGCCCTACGAAGCGTACTATATCGTCACGTTTAGACCCCTGAGCGGGGATCCTATTGAAAATTTGATTGAACACGAGCTGGAGAATTGCGAGGGCCCAAACATCAATGACCCCAACATCGGCAATCGAATCCGGCAAAATGCTCAGCGGATTCACGCGCAAACCGTAATGAAATCCACGGTGACTTTGCGCGGGCTGGAGGCCCTGGTGCGGCTGATGAGCACGGTTCCGGGCCAGCGATCCATTGTCTTCGTCTCCGATGGATTCCAGAGCCAAACACTGGGCGACATTGTAAGCCAAATCTCTGACCGGGCGCTACGCGCCAATATCGTCATCAATGCCTTGGACGCCCGCGGCCTCTACGTCGATGCGAGCGTCGATGCCTCACAAGCCCGGCCCACCGAAAGCAATTACCCGGAGGATCTGGTGGAGAAAGAGCAGGTAATGCGGGAAGAAGCCTTGCAGGCAACTGAAGCCATGGGAACTCTCGCCCAGGATACCGGCGGCAAGCTCTTTGAAAACAACAACGATCTGGAAGCGGGGTTCCGGCGCCTGGCCGCCGCCCCCGACACTTCTTACACGCTGGCCTTTTCGCCGGAAAACCTGAAGCACGATGGCGCTTTCCACGGCCTCAAGGTCACATTGGTTTCAGGAAAAGGCCTCAACGTGCAGGCGCGCAAGGGATACTATGCTCCCAAGAAGTCGGAGGATCTGGCCGCCCAGGAAAAGGAAGACCTGCAGGATGCGGTGTTCTCCCAAAACGAGATGAAAGGCCTCCCCATCGAGGTCAACACGCAGTTCTTCGCCATTGACAAAACCAATGCGGAAATTGATGTGGTGACCCACGTTGACCTGGCTCAAGTGCACTTCCGCAAGGAAGCGGATCGCAACCTCGGCACCCTGACTTTTGTGACCGGCGTGTTTGATCGCGATGGCCACTATGTTGCCGGCCAGCAGAAGGTTCTGGAAATGCATTTGCGCGATGCAAGTCTGGAGAGATTTCTACGTACTGGAATCAAGGTCCAGACAGAACTTAAGGTGAGCCCCGGGATTTATCTGATCCGTGCCGTGGTCCGCGACTCCGACAGTGGCCAAATCTCAGCGGTAAGCCGGACCGTGGAAATTCCGTATTAGTGGATTGCAGGGGTGCAAGGCCTTGCGCCCGTTCGAGGTCGTTAGCCCGGATTATTCACGAATCTTCTTGAGGGCAAAGCAAGGCGTACAGTTTCACACAGAGGTCACAGAGACGGCGCACAGAGAACACGGAGAGGCTTTCTCTGTGCACTCTGTGGTCAACGAGATCGATCCTTCTTGCCCAAAAAACGCTCCGTGAACTCTGTGTGAAACGCTCTTGAGTCGTCTCGGCGCTATCTCTTTCATGAATAATCCGGGTTAGGGGATTGGCTCATGTTTCGGCAACAAATAGTCCGCATTTTTTCCCGCGGATTTACAATCCGTCGTCTTAACCGGGGCAATTCTCCGGCGAACATTTCCCGTATGAGGTTTCGGCTGCCCGTAAGCCTGCTCCTACTCGCCGCCATCCTCATCGGCGCAGAGCGGGTGAGGCCGCAACAGCCTACGGCCCCCGACCAGCTCCCCGAACCGCAGTTGCACCTTTCACCCACGGAACTCAAGATCTACAAACGCGCCAAGACGCTGGTCAATTGGAACTCGGGGCAGATTCACGCTTGCCCCTTTCTGGGAAAACTCCGGCGGGTTGAGAATCAGGATCAACTACCAATGATTCTCGAGCGTGTTGGCCAAACCGCCACTCAACTGTTACAGGACTTCCCGCGAATTGCCTGCGACGAAAGCGTGGTCTCGGAAAAACGCGCGAGATCATCCAACATCACCGAGCACCACAGTTTTCGCTACATCGTCATACCCCGGCCGACAAGTGATGTCCCGGCATTTAGTGAGTACCGCACGGAACTCAATGGGAAGCCCTTCGATCCCTCCGGACTCGGCGGGGTCACCATGATCACTTCGAACTATGCATCAACATGGCTGTTCTTGAGCCCGGCCGACCAGCACGACAGCCACTTCCGCTGCTTCGGGACCCAGACAATTCGTAATCAGGAATGTTATGTGGTGGGGTTTGCGCAAGATCCCGGGAGATTTCACCGGGCCGGCAAACTTCGCTTCGGGGACCAAAGCATCGTTGTGTTGGTCCAGGGTCTGGCGTGGATCGATTCCCAGACCTTTCAACTTCTGCGGATCCGGATATGGCTTCTTGCCCCACGCATGGATATTGACCTTCAATCTCATGACGCTACGGTTGATTTCTACCCTGTCCGGCCCAGCGGGTCGGAGAAAGTCCTTTGGCTGCCAGGTGACGTGACGGTGGAGACCGAATATCGCGGCGTATGGCTGCGGAACACGCACCACTGTTCCAACTTTAAGCTCTTCCGCGTGGAAAGTACGATTAAGACGGGGAATTAACATCATGCAAAAAACTAAAATTCGTACCATTGCCTTCTTCCTTATATTCGGCTTGCTGATTATTGCGCCTATCGCCACTCCCACTGCCGCACAGACGGAGAAGAATCCTTCCACACAAGCGGAGCCCGTGGCGCCGGGAGTGATTAAGGCAGAAGCCAAAATGGTTCTGGTTGATGTGGTTGTAACCGATAAGAAAAAGAACTACCTCAAGGATCTAACGCAGAAGGATTTCCACGTTTTTGAGGATGGGAAGGAGCAACCCATAACCAGCTTCTCCCGCGAGGCGGATATCAAGCCGGGCACTCCCGGGCGTCAGCGGTACATGGTCCTGCTGTTCGACAATGCGAGCTTGGACCCCGCAGGCCAAATGTGGGAACGTGATGCCGCGTCCAAATTCGTGGAAAGCACGGCTTCGCCCCTGCGGATGATGGCAGTGATGGACTATGGCGGCGAGTTGCTGGTTGACCAGACCTTCACCGCAAATGCCGACCTGTTGATGGCCGCCGTCCGCAGCCCTAAATTCTCCCATGTACTAACCCAGCAAATGTCCGTAGTCGCGAGGGCCAGATCGCTGTTGAACGTACCCACGGCCACGGGCGCGGAGCAGGATGCCGCCGACCTCGCCCTGCGTAATCTGCTGCGCTCCATCCGTGATGTCGCCAAAATGCTGGGCGCCGCTCCCGGCCGTAAAGAACTCATCTTGCTTTCCGCCGGATTCAATCTCACCTCGCAGCGCCAGTCGGATTTTCAGGACACCCTAGATGCGCTGAACAAGGCCAACGTCGGAGTGTACCCGGTGGATCCCTCCGGCTTTAAGCCTGCTGTGTCGGCAACCGCAACGCGGATGGCAAGCGGCTCGGAAGCCAGTCCCGTTCTCTATGCCTTTGCCGCCAAGACCGGCGGCTTTCCCGTGGTCAATACCAATGACCTTAAAGGCGGGATGGAAAAGGCCTCCGGGGAGTTGGATGAGTACTACATACTTGGGTATGTCCCGCCTAACCCGGGTCGCGAGGGGAGCTATCACCGGATTCGCGTGAAGGTCGATCGCGGGGGCACGGAAGTCCGCGCCCGCAGTGGTTATGCCGAAACCAGGAGCCCGGACATCCTGGCGGGAAAGACCGAGGGAGTGGCACTGGAAGCCAAGGTGGCAAGTTTCGAGGCCGGCGAGATTCCCATCACCCTCAGTACGCCTTACTTTTACGTCAAGCCGGGCATTGCGCGCGTCAATCTGGCCCTATCCATTCCCGCCACTGCGGTCAAATTCGATAAGCGGGGTGACAACTTCCGATCGCAGATCAGCGTGCTGGGAATCGCCTACCGCGACGACGGATCGGTGGCCGCCCGCTTCAGCGACACATCAAATCTCGACTATGAAAAGGATGAGATAAAGGAGGCAAGAAAGGCCGATCTCAATTATCAGACTTCCTTCAAGATCGCTCCCGGCGATTACACGTTTAAGCTGGTACTGAGCGCGGGCAGTGAAAAGTTCGGCAAATATGTGGTGCCGCTCAGCATCGATCCGTTTTCCGGCAAGCAGTTCACGCTCAGTGGTCCTGCTTTCGGAGACAGGTCCCTTCCCTCCCCGCTGAGCTCCGCCGACATTGACCAGAAACTCATTGAGGGAAGCGCGCCCATGGTCGCGAGTGGCCTGCAGGTCATCCCCTCCAGCAAGAACCGCTTTACGAAGGAGATGCAGCCGGTGGTTTATGTGGAAGTCTATGATCCCCTATTGGAGAGCAACAGTCCACAAATGGGAATCCTTTATGAGATTGTGAACCGGCAGACCCACCAGAAGGCCTATTCCTCCGATACAATTTACATAAATCACAACATACACCCGGGCAATCCGCTGGTCCCCGTGGTCTTCAAGCTGCCCATGGATCAGCTCCCGGCGGGCAACTACGAGATCAAGATATGGGCTCGCGATTCCGCCGGCGGCATTACTCCACCGCAGACCGGGAATTTTTCCATTGAATGACGAGGAAAGACTCACCCTGCCAATGTGAGGTTCGGAAGGAGTCTTCATGCTGCCAGTACTCCCGGATAAGTGCGAAAGAATTCCACGGTGGCGCTTGCTCGTCTTGCTGGCGCTGCTGTTGCCTTGTATGCCTGCCGGGTTGAGGGCTCAGACAACCGGCTCCCAGGAAGTTTCCACGCGCAACGTTGAACCCACCTTCAAGCTGCAAGCGGAACGCAACATGGTGACGGTCCGCGTGGTGGTGCGCAACGGGAAGGGCGAAGCGGTCGGCAACCTCCGACAGGAAGACTTTCAAGTTTTCGATCGGGGCAAAAGACAAACTATCGGTCAGTTCTCGGTGGACAAGCCCACGACAGAAGCCATCGAGACTCCCGCGCAGAAATCCATCGAAAAAACCGCCCCAGCAGAACCGGCTGCTGGGAAGGCGCCAGCGGCGATCACCCTACCTCGTCGTTTTGTGGGGCTTTACTTTGACGACGTCAATACAGGATTCTCAGGCCTGGTGCGCTCGCGCGATGCTTCCTATCGCTTTCTTCAAACCTCCCTGCATCCCGGGGACCGGGTGGGAGTGTTTACTGCGTCCGGCAAGAATTCCCTGGATTTTACCGATGACCTCGACAAGCTCCATCAAGCCCTCGCCGATCTTCGTCCCAACCCCATCATCGCACCCGACGAAACCTGCGGCGCTATAACTCCGTATGAGGCGTACTACATCGTCGTCATAAAAGGTTTAATGTCCGACGCGAATGATCCGATTGAACGTCTGGTCGGGGCCGAAAAACAGAGTTGCAGTGGTCTTCCCCGCAACAGCACGCCAAGCCAAGATTCCGGAAGCGAGGCTCAGCGAGTTAAAGCCGAGTCCGATATGAGGGCAATGGCCACATTACGAGGGCTGGAGTCCCTCGCGCGATTTATGAGCACGCTGCCCGGCCAGCGCTCCATCGTCTTTGTCTCCGACGGATTCCAGAGCCAAACGTTGGGGTACGCCATCACCCAAATCTCTGAACGCGCCCTTCATGCCAACATCATCATTAACGCCCTGGACGCGCGCGGTCTCTACGTCGGGGGATTTGCCTCCGACGCCTCGGTGGCCGGACGCGATTTACCGCAAGAAGCCGATGTGCGCGCACTGAAACAACAAGTGATGGAGGAGGAAGCCCTGCGCGCGAGTGAAGCCATGGGAACCCTCGCCCAGGATACCGGCGGCATCTTCTTTGAAAACAACAACGATTTGGAAGCAGGGCTCCGGCGCGTTGCCGGCACTCCCGAGACCTCTTACACGCTGGCTTTCTCGCCGGAAAACTTGAAGCACGACGGCGCCTTCCACGGCCTCAAGGTCACATTGGTTTCAGTAAAAGGCCTCAACGTGCAGGCTCGCAAGGGATACTATGCTCCCAAGAAGTCGGAGGATCTGGCTGCTCAGGAAAAGGAAGACCTGCAGGATGCGGTATTCTCCCAAAGCGAGAGGCAGGGTCTTCCCATCAAGGTCAACACGCAATTCTTCATGATCGACGCGTCCGACGCCGAGATTGGCGTGGTGACCCACGTTGACCTTCAGCAAATACATTTTCGTAAGGAAGCCGACCGGAACGTCCACACCCTTACTTTCGTTACCGCCGTCTTTGACCGGGATGGTCACTACGTGGCCGGTCAGCAGAAGGTCCTGGAATTGCGTTTGCGCGACGCCAGCCTGGAGACATTCCTGCGCACGGGCATCAAAGTGAAGAGCGATCTCAAGGTGAAGCCGGGCATTTACCTTTTGCGATCGGTTGTTCGCGATTCTGAAAGCGGCCAAATTTCCGCCGTGAACCGTACTGTTGAAATCCCGTATTAGGGAGGGGACTGGTGGGTCCGCCCTTGCGCTTGACATTGCGTGCGCCACGCCGGAAGATAAACGCACAACATGATAGGCATAGACCCGGGGACCATGATTCCTGGCTTGTTGTGGGCGACCGCTCCCCTGCGGTCTTTGCATCCAGGAAGGAATAAATGCTGCCTGCACGCATGATCGTTGATCGACAAGGACGAGCGGGGCTGTTGTGCTTGGCGGTATCCTGCCTGCCGGTGTTAATGCTGTTTGCGCCTCATGTCTTCAGAGCACAGACTTCCAGTTCGCAGGAGATTTCATCAAAAGACGTTCAGCCCACCTTTAAGTTGCAAGCGGAACGGAACCTGGTGATGGTGCGCGTGGTGGTACGCGACGGCAAGGGCGCACCGATTGATAACCTCCGCAAAGAAGACTTCCAACTTTTTGACAAGGGTAAAGCGCAGACCATTCTGAATTTCTCCGTTCAGAAACCCGTGTTGAAGCCCATCCCGCCCCCGGCGCCGAAGACTCCCGCCAAGACCGCTGCGGAAGCGGAGGAAACTGATGAAACGGCCATCCCGGCCACCACGGCGCGACGCTTTGTGGCAATGTATTTTGACGATGTGAACACCCCCTTTGAAAACCTGGCGCGCGCCCGCGACGCGGCGGATCATTTTCTAAAAGGCACCGTGCAACCCGGCGACCGCGTGGCCCTTTACACGTCCTCCGGGCAGAAACAATTGGACTTTACCGATAACGTTGCGCAGATCCGCCAGGCGCTTCTCGATCTTCGTCCACGC
>JARLGN010000144.1 GCA_031292775.1 Acidobacteriota bacterium
CGCATCCAGCCGCCGTCGATGGTGCGATCCTTGCTCTCAATTTGGATTCGCACCAGAAAGTCCATGACGCGGAAAAAGTTTTCGCGGTAAAACGCTTCGCCAGTGGCCTTATAGGCAATCCAGAAGTTCATGGCCGCAAAGCTGGTGGTGTAAAGCTGGTCGCTGATGGGTTCCGAGCTGTCGTGAATCAGGCTCAGGTCTCCCCCTTGCACCTTGCTCCCAGTGAAAGCTCCCTGTTCCTGTATCGCGCCGCAGGGAGCCATTCGCGAAACCAGATAATCAGACTGTTTGCGCAACTCGGAGGGAAATGCGGGGTCGGTGGAGTAGACAGACGCGAGCGCCAGTGGCAACAAAAATCGGGTGGATTCGGTGGTGTGCGCGGGCACGCGCGCGGCGAAATCCGGAAACGCTTTGATGAGATCGCGCAAAGCCGGCAGCGCCTGGTCGACAAACGCGCGTTCCCCGGTGATGCCATAGGCATACAGCCACGCGGCGATAATCTGGCCGCGGTCACTGGGGCGGAGGTGAGCCGGATCGGCCGTTTCCGCAGCCTTGGGAGAGCCTTTGGCAAACACTCGTGCGGCCGTGTCTGCCACGAGTCGCCCCCGATGCAGGAACATCGGCTGCTGCGTATAACGGTATCCCGCGAGTGAGCCCATAACCGCCATGGCTTCGTCGTCCTGAAAGATGGGCCCTTCGCGACCGCGCGTGTACCAAAGGCCGTAGTATTCGTCATTGGCGCTCAACCGCTGGAAATCCATGATGTTCGTAAGCATGTTGCGGCCGATTCCGAGATGCCGTTCGCTCGCACCAACCTTCCCGTATAGCCAAAAGGCCAGCGCGGATTCGAACACGCAATCGGCCCGCTCGGGCGAGAATCCCTGTCGTTTGCCGAAGGGGATGCGGTTGCCTTCGACGTCAGGTCCGGAAATCCATTCGGCCACGCCCAGACTGCCGTCGGGGCGCAGCATCACGCCTGACTTTTCGAACCAGCGCAGATTATTGTCCAGGGCACGCCGATAGGCGGTTTTACGCGAGTCCACCCGAAGCCGGACTGCGGCGGAGCGCACTGCCCGCCCGCGTGAAGCACGCAACTGAAATTGTTTATCACCGACGGACACGGTAAGCGGGGTTTCGTAGCGTCCCCGGGCCGTTTCCGTCCAAACTGCTTTCGTTGGGCCTTCCAAACGCAGCGTGGCGCCACGGGCCGTCTCCGCCACGAGCCGGACGGGAGTGCCCGGCTCAACCCATCGCCGGGGCTCAGTATGGGCTTGCAAGGGGATGTACGTTGCAAGGACCCGCGCACGGCTTTCTTCGTCGAGAAGGATTAGGGCTACGTCGCGCAAAAGGGGCCGCCAATGCGCCTGGGGCTCATATTGCCGGCGCTCGAACTCGGAGATGCTGGTGGCGGCGACGGCAAAGCGCCCGCCACCGCGCTCACCGAACACGATTCCGGGAATCAGCTCTTTCGGCGGTATGCTGACGTCCATCTTCTCAACCCCGGCGATTTTGGCAATTTGCACAATCGCCCGCGTCGAACCGCCAGCTTCAAGCGGCAGGCACACCGCGTCGTTTGGATCCAGAATGGCGCCTTGGGGAAGGGCATATTCGAAAGGTGCAGCCTCGGCGACGAAGAGGCGAGCCACACCGCCCTGGCGAATCGTTCCCGCTGGACTGACGCCCGGGAAGTTGGCCACAAATTCCACAAACACGCCCTTGCCGGCAGCAAGGAACTTTTCGATGGCCGCCAGTTCAGAAGCGGACAGCTCCATGGGATCGGGATAGGTGGCGGAGGCGATCCACAAGAGGGAAGAACGGCTGGGTTCCAGGTCCTTCACGGCGGCCGCTGAAACCAGGTCCACACTCAGGCCGAGTTCCTCGAATACTGGAGCGACGTCGATACGACGAGGATGCTCGCCAATCACCAGGCTGACCCGAACGGGGTGTGCTTCGGTAGAGTCGGCAAGATAATAGGACGGGATTGCGGCAACGGCCGCGCCCACTCCCGAGGATAGAAAGGTACGGCGGGTCACTTTCAACGGTTTGACCCTCCCCTCACCAGGGACTTTTTCATTAACGTTCTTATGACGTCGATCTCGAGCGGATTCAAAAGAATGCTATGCCTTGTATTCGCGAGGGCTACGGCGAAAGTGAAAAAAGTTACGTCGAGGATCCTGAGGTTTCCGATATTTATCATGCGAGGCCCGCAGCCCCGGCCATCCTGAATCAGGTGGATGGCCGGAGCCCAGGGAAGTTGATACACAGTATCAGAAGGCAAGTCGAAGTGAGAACTGAACGACTCGCGGATTTCCTGATGTCCCCGTAATTGTTCCCACGCTCGGTTGGCTGATGTCATTATTCGGATTGCCAAAGTTCGGATGATTCAAAACGTTCATGAGATCCGACCTGAACGTCAGCTTGAATCTCTCGGTTAGAGGGAATGTCTTGAAGGCCCCCATGTCCCAGTCGAAATAGTGCGGGCCGAAGAGAGAATTGGGAGCGGCATTGCCGTACGTATAGTTTGCCGGCACAGCGAACGCTTTCGGGTTGAACCACTGCGTCAGGGACGGATTGCTCACACTGGGATTACCAACCTTGTTGGCATAGTTGCCCGACCACCCGTCAAGGTTAGTGTCAAAATTTATCGAGAAAGGAAGACCGCTCGCGATCGTCATGATCCCACTGGTTTGCCATCCGCCAACAAGTAAATCGAGTGGACGGCTGGCGGACGAGAGGTATTTACGCCCCTTCCCAAACGGCAATTCATACGTGTAGTTCCCCACAAAATTCAAGGGGCGGACGTAAGGGTCATTGCCGCGATCGAGACGGATATTGCGGTTGTCCGTAACCCAGGGACCCTCGGGGTATGACCCGTTATCGAGCATCTTGGTCCAGCTGAATTCGCCCTCGAACGTAAGCCCAGACGCCATGTGGCGACGCGCCGAGAGCTGAAGTTGCTGGGTATTTGCGGTCAACTCATTCGCCCACAAGGTGATCTGGCCAAAAGGCTGATAAGGCCGACGTGCCTGAGTGTTCGGGGCAGGAAGAGGGTCGTTGAGGTTGAACTGTTGCGTCATGTGTTCCGACTCGCTTCCCAGGTAGCTGATGCGCACGGACGAGTTGGACGAAAGTTGGGATTCGACCGTAAGGTTCCACTGGTGAGTCGCGGGATACCGATAGTTCGTCGGCAGCGCATTCGCGCTGGGATTGCCAGCGAACGGGTTCGTTCCTTGACCAGTCGGGAACGGGTTACTGAAGCTGAGGTTGGGCGTAGTACCTGTCGCTTCAAATTGCTGCTCTGCCTCGAAGGGTGCGTTGCGGATGAGCTGAAACGAACCCCAAACCCAAGGTATGGACGTGTAATAAAGGCCATACCCGCCCCGCAGAATCAGCTTGCTATTCCCGAGCGGACGGTAGGCGAGCCCCAAGCGCGGAGAAATCATCTTATGATCGGTACCGATATAGTTTCCTGCGTTGAGACCAACGCTTGAGCCTGAGACCATCGGTATCCCCGGAAACAAGTCGGGCCTGCCGGTGCCTTTGAGGACAACCAATTTGTCCAGGTTGGGATAGAAGTTGGACATGGTCCCCGGCGAATTCTGATAAAGCGTGGGGAGGTCATAACGCAGCCCCATGTTCAACGTCAACTTCGACGTTGGCTTCCAATCGTCGGTGATGAAGAAGCCGAAACGATTATTGACCGGAGTACCGGAATCCGGCAGCACCGCATACTGCGATCCGGAGAGGTCGCCGAGGAGGAAGTCGGCATACGAGCTTCCATAATTGGCCGCATTTGCCAGGCCGGCCGCAGCACCGGAGGTGAATTGGTTGTGGAACGTGAAAGCGCCGTTGTCATCAAGCCCGTAATTGGTGAATTTCCAGTGCATGTAGGAAAAGCCCGCCTCGATGAGGTGCTTTCCCTTCACCCAGGTTGCGGTGTCGGTAAACTCATAAGTCTGCTCGTTGTCGCCACCGCCTGCCGACTCATAGATGCCGTTGAACCCGTCGATGGAAATGCTCGGAAGTCCACCCAATCCGGCCGGCGCCTCCGGCATCTGCGAGAACAACGAGTGCATATCAAACTTGCCGGCGTCTTGGTAGGCAAATTGGTCCCAAACGCGATGGAATCCAAAGGTGGCCAGGTTCGTCAGGGTAGGTTTAAGTGTGCTGGAGTAATTGATGGCAACGTTCTGATAAGTGGCCGGGTTGGTCCAGCCACCAAATTTGGGGCTCGATCCAGGTCCAGTCCTTGGGACATAGCGGGCGTCGAACCACATGGCCGACAACTGGTTCTTGTTATTGATCGTGTAGTCGCCACGTCCTTCATACCTGAATTCGTCTGTTACACTTCGCAGATTCACGACGAAGTTTGTGCCCAAATTTCCTGGGTTGCCGGACTGCAGGTTCGGCGTGTCAAAGTACTTCAAGAAACCCTGCGACACAGAATTGATTCGGTTCGTAGGAATCACGTTTCCGCTAAAGGGCGTACAAGCAACGCTTTCCCCGGTGCCGGCGCAGGTATTGGGATCGAAGATCGTTGGCAGACCGGAGAAATTTCCCTGTAGAAGCGCCGCGGTCGGCATGGCGGATTCGCTGGTGTTGGAGGATCGGAAAGTGAGGCCCTCATAACTGCCAAAAAAGAACAGTTTGTCTTTCTTGATGGGTCCTCCCAAAGTTCCACCAAATTCATTCCGAATGTAGGGGGACTTTGGTTGACCCGTGGCGAAGAAGTTTTGGGCCGCGAGTTCCTTCACTCGATTGTACTCAAACGCGGTGCCGTGGAACTGGTTGGTGCCCGACTTCGTTACCATAATCACCGACGCACTGCCGTTTCCGTATTTGGCTGAGCCCATACTATCAACGACCTTGAATTCGGCGACCGCGTCCAGGGATGGGTCCCCAATCCCGATGTATTCGTTCTCGCTTTCGGTCGCGTCGGTGCCATCGATTCTCACGTTATAGCTGCCTTCCACCGTGTTGCCGCCAAATTTGGGAGTGTACATGCCCCAAGCCCCACCCTGCACACCCGGAGCGAGGGCAAGCAAACCAAAGATGTTCGTCCGGCCATCCAGCGGCATGGATTCAATCTGTTTCGAGTCGATGACGCTTTCCACCGAGGAAGTGTCGGTTTGCACAAGCGGCACGCTCGCCTTGACAACAACCTTGGTGATAGCGGCGCCCACGGTTAGTTGGGCATCCTCACGGACAGTCTGGCTGACAGACAGTTCGATAGAACTAACGGTAAACAGGTCGAAGCCTGTCTTGCTTACCCTCAGTTCATATGCGCCGGGAATCAAATTAGGGAACACATAGTCTCCGGCCCCGTTAGCTTGCGTCTCACTTGAAACGTTCGTGGCTTCGTTGCGCAACGTGACTGTCGCCCCGGGCACAACCGCGCCAGAGTTGTCCGTCACCCTGCCCAGGATCGTACCGTAACCAGTTTGACCACGCAGGGTAACCGGAGCAAGAACAACCAGTAGAAGCGCCGCTCCGAGCCAAGCGCTTACCAAATCTCTGCGGAATCGAAACAAAGGGGTCTGTCTCATAGTTCCTCCTCACGGCTTATCTTCTAGTTTCGCCCTGGCTAGAGAGCGCTGGAAATACTCCCGCAGCCGACGCTCCCACCCAAGAACTAGGACGGCTGCTTACATAGCTAGATAAGCAATTATGCTGCCGCTGTACCCACCATCTTTCCGAGACCACAAATTATTGAATTAATTAGAACTAGCAAGTTTAATCAAGCAGAGCAGGCTATGAAATTTCAAACATATATAGTTTTCTATATATTATAAATTGTAGGCGCTCCGGAATAAAATGACAATAAGTCGTGCGCCTTTTCTGGAATTTTAGGAGTCAAACGCTCATCACGCGCTCGCCGATTGCGTGTTCGCAAAGCGCAATTTGACTCATTCCTTCTCGTTTTTCGAAATATGGCAAGATCAGAACCAAACCTCTTGCTTGCAGGATTCGCGGGCGTGCGAATGTCCAATTTAGGGTCGAAATTATGCGAGTCCGGCGCTAAACTCGCAGAAATATCTTCTGCTTATAAAGGTAGTAGAGGAACATCCAACCCGCCACCACGGAGCCCAATTCGATGGCGAAGGGCTTCCAGCCGCCCAGGTAATTAATGAACCCGTGCGTGAAAATCAGCCCGACTTCCTTAAAATTAAAGAAGTGTCGCGTGAGGTAGATGGTGATGGAGTTGGCCCCGATGACGGTGAAAAAGAAAGCCCATTTCCGGTAACCCAGCACGTCGATGATTAAATAGAAAAGTGCCAGGAGCAGCAGGCTCCACCCGCCGGCGAAAAGCACGAAGGAACTGGACCAGATGTTCTTGACGATGGGGAAAGCCAGGCTCCAGAGCAGTCCCGCGCCGAGGCTAACCACTCCGGCCAAAACCAGACCCAGCACCTTGCGTTTTTGGGAATAGGCCGTGCGCAGCCAGTGTCCGGCCAGCGCGCCGAGCATGCAGGTGGCAATGGCGGGAATGTTAGAGATGATGCCCTCGTTGTCGCCAAAATCGTAGCAGCAGAAGGGGCGCGGCAGAAGGCGCTGGTCGATGTAGGCCGCCAGGTTTCCCTGCATCGTGAAATTGCCTCTTCCGAACCCCGGCACCGGAATCCACGCCATGATGGCCCAGTAAACCAGCAGGATTAATCCTGTCGCCATAGCCTGGCCTCGCACTTTGAAGTTCATCACCAGCAGCGTGGCGAAGAAATAGGCGATGGCGATGCGCTGGAGGACACCCAGGATGCGAAGGTCGGGGAAGTTGAGGTCCAGCAGGCCATTGGCAATGAGCCCCAAAAAGAACAGTAGAAACAGCCGTCGCAAGGCGTGCAGGTAGAGGTCCCGGCGATTGCCTCCCGCTTCCAGCCTTCGGGTCAAAGAAAAGGGGAGAACCAGGCCCACAATGAATACAAAGAGCGGGAAAATGAGGTCATAAAAATGAAAACCCTCCCACTCCACATGCTGGAATTGTCTGGCGAGGATCAGCAAAAGGGGAAAGGGAGCGGCTTTCGAAAGGTGATAGACCAGGGCGTCGCCACCGGCGATCCAAAACATGTCGAAGCCTCGGAGCGCGTCGATTGAGGCGACTCGGTTCGTGGCACGCGACGGCGGCTTGAGTTCAGTTGCGGCTTGAGGAGTGGCTTGTTCATTCATAGGCATCTCGGAAAGGAAGTGGAGGGTCTCCTTGAGGTTGCAACAACGAGCGGTTTTCGCCACCTTCCAAATGGATACAAAGGAAGAAGATCATGATTTACGCACCCGGATGGGTTGGCAGCTAGCCTTGGCGGGAATGCCGGCGCGGGCGCATGCGCAAAAGCCCCAATAATGTCGCGGGCCTGGCTCACGACCGGGTGACCGAAGGCAAAGGCCGCCAGGGGACTGGAAGTAATCCTCCAGCAGTCGACCTCGTCGCGCGCGCAGAAGGGGGTGAAAATCATATCTAGCCACCTAGCTGACTGTGGGAGTATATTCGACATGCCCGGAGGAAAGCAAATGGGACGTTCCACGCGTGATCATCTTCCCGTTCCAATGATCCTCCCGGAATGCTCGACCGGGCCCCACAGGCTTAGCCACGAGGACGCTTATGCCAAACCTTCGCGCCAGGAACAGAATCTACCTTGCTGGAACCACGCTCCTACTTATTCCCATCGCGGGACTGATCTTCCTTGCCGCCCCGCGTCCAAGTGCGAGTGAGGCGATTGCTCCTTATAGGGACCTTTCCCTGCCGGTTGCGGCGCGGGTCAACGATTTGGTTTCCCGGATGACCCTGGACGAGAAGATGGCCCAACTCGTCTACACCTCGCCTGTCATTGATCGTCTGGGAATTCCTGCGTATAACTGGGGGAACGAGTGTCTGCACGGCGTGGCGCAGGCGGGCGTGGCAACGGTGTTTCCTCAGTCCATAGGTCTGGGGGCAACGTGGGACGCGCCGTTGATCCACAGTGTTGCCGAGGCAATTTCCGATGAGGGTAGAGCCAAGTATCACGACGCCCTAAGACAGAACAGGCAACGGAAATACTACGGCCTGACGTTCTTCAGTCCCAACGTGAACATCTTTCGTGATCCCCGCTGGGGGCGAGGTCAGGAAACCTACGGTGAGGATCCCTACCTGACAGCCCGTTTGGGAGTCGCCTATGTTCAGGGATTGCAAGGCGACGATCCGCATTACTTAAAGGTAGTCTCGACGCCCAAGCATTTCGCCGCCCATAGTGGACCCGAACCCGAGCGGCATCGCTTCAACGCCCAGATGGATGAGCGCGATCTGCGCGAGACTTACCTGCCAGCCTTCGAAGCCTGCCTTCGCGAGGGAAAGGCCTTTGCAGTGATGGGAGCATACTCGCGCCTGAATGGAGAAGCCGACTGCGCCAGCCACAAATTGCTGGATGAAATCCTGCGACGGGAATGGGGCTTCCGCGGCTATGTGGTTTCCGACTGTCAAGGTATTAGGGACATTTTTGAGAATCATCACCTCGCGAGCAGTGTGGAAGAAGCTTCCGCCATGGCGCTGAAGGCAGGATGCGATCTCAACTGCGGTAATGAATACATGTCCTTGCCCGCGGCCCTGAAGCAAGGCCTGGTGAGTGAAGCCGACGTTGATACCGCTTTAAAGCGCCTTCTGGAAGCGCGGTTCCGCTTGGGGATGTTCGACCCTCCGGAAAAGGTCCCGTACGCGCGAATCCCTTTTTCGGTTGTGGACAGCGGCGAGCATCGTGCGTTGAGTTTGCAGGCGGCGCGGGAATCGATTGTCCTGCTCAAGAACGATCATCACCTCCTGCCTCTGAGCAAGGCACTCAAATCCATTGCCGTAGTGGGTCCGAATGCCAACGACGTGAAGGCGCTCCTGGGCAATTACTATGGAACGCCGTCACTGGCAGTCACCCCCGTGGTGGGAATTCGCCAAAAGGTTTCCTCCCTGACCAGGGTCATTTACGCCAAAGGCTGCGAACCGGTTGAGCCCCCAACCATCGCCACTTCTTTGGACGAAGCGGTTCGCGCTGCTCAATCTGCTGACGTTGTCGTGGTGGCGTTGGGGTTGTCAGGCGACCTGGAAAATGAGCAATTCGAAATTGAGACCGAGGGCTTTTATTGGGGGGATCGCACCTCCCTCGATCTCCCCCGCGCGCAGGAGAAACTACTCGAAGCCGTGGCCGCGACCGGCAAGCCGATAGTGCTTCTCCTGTTAAATGGAGGTCCCATCACTACCACCTGGGCCAGCATCCATGCGGGCGCCATCGTTGAGGCCTGGTATCCCGGCGAAGAAGGCGGCACGGCGATTGCCGATGTCCTGTTCGGCGATTACAATCCCGGCGGCCGATTGCCCGTCACCATCTACAAGTCTGTTGATCAGCTTCCGCCTTTCGGGGATTACAAGATGGCAGGCAGAACTTACCGGTACTTTTCCGGCGAACCGCTTTACCCCTTCGGCTATGGGCTGAGCTTCACCCATTTCCAATACCTCCATCTCGAAACGGGGGCGCGGCAAATAAAGCCCACCGGGAATCAGCGCGTCAGCGTTGAGGTCAGGAACTCCGGCACGGTCGGCGGCGACGAGGTGGTGCAACTCTACCTCACCCGCTTAAACTCTCCTGTCCCCGTTCCCATTCGGGCCCTGGCGGGATTCAGCAGAGTTTACCTGAAGCCGGGTGAAAGCAAAGTGATGAGCTTCAATCTCACTTCTCGCCAGTTGTCGGTGATCGATAACAAGGGGAAACGCGTTGTCCTACCGGGGCAGTTTAGAATAGAGGTGGGAGGCAAGCAGCCTGGATTCCGCGGAACCGCTGACGCATCAACCACTGCGGTCTTGTCGAAGCAGTTTGAAGTTGCGGGCGCGGCTGTCCCAGCGGAATGAATCATCGCGCATCGCTCAATTCAAGCATCGCGATCCCGCACCCAGCGCGCCGTTCAGGTGGACCAGTACCTGGAAGTTCGGGAACCCTCGAAGTAAAGGAATATAGCGACAATTATACCCTTATTGCTTCGGGCTATTTGGCATGCTCTTTATGGTTTTTGGTATTCCGGTTAAGTGGTTTTATTTTCGGTATGTTGCCAGCTTTGCGAGGGAAAAAATCGACTTTTCAAGCGCTTCTTTTCAATCACTTCGCCAGCTTAGGGAACTTTGTCCAGAATGACATTTCGTCATGATACAAATGGAACAATGTGTCCGCGCCAATTTCCTGCTCCCCACCTGCCCCGCAAGGTTAGCGCACGGCCGTGGCGCAACCTGCCGGCGGAGATTCCAGGGCGAAACTGATTCGATCCCCATTCCTTCATGCTAGCCTAACAAGTAGGCCCTGTCAAGTGGAAATCCCGCCACGGGCCGGGTGCCTCCATAACTTGTCTGCGGCGGGAACCCCCTGATGACAGGCTGGAAGGCAGCATCCTTCACAGGTGCTTTCATCTTTTCCCATTAGAACCGGCGCGGCCTGCGCACCGTCCGCCCCGCGACGAAATGGCCGCCCACCACGCTATTATCCCTTCAGGACTCTTCCCACGCGATCGCCAAATGGCCAGCGACGCCGCGAATTTCGGTGGTAAGGCCTAACGTTACACGGCCAAGTGGATCATCTCCGAGTGGCCCGTCGGGCTTAACCGTCAGAGATGATAAGCAGACCACATCAGAGGTTTGCGGGCACGCCCAAGCTATCCTCGTGCGTTAATCGCTTTTTCAAGGTCGCGGATGTCGGCCATCACGGCGTCGAAATCGGGTTCCTGCCCAAAATACATTTCCCGCATTTTCTCGTAGTCCCTGCGGAGGGCTGCTTCGAGCTGGGGGCTGGGCGCAAGACGAAGAGTCCCCTTCCTGGCAAGTTCATATCGCGCGCCGCCTTCCCGGAAAAAGTGCTGCTTATGCTCCACGACTTGCTCCAGCAGATTAAGATCCTGAAGCGCGCGAAGGCCGCGGGGGTGTTTCGAAATGAGCACAACGTCATGGTAGTGGCGAAATACCCGTTCCGTAACGGGCTTTTCCGCTTCGGCGCGATAGTACTCGCGATGCTCAAAGGAGTACAAGAGACCCCTCACCCGACCTCCTCCGTCGGCCACCCTCTCCCCACGGGAGAGGGAAGAAATTCACGCGCGGGGCGCGCCCCATCATTACGGCCCTCTCGAGGGTAGAGGGTGGCGGCCATGAGCCGCCGGGTGAGGGGTCTCTTCCCAAGTTCGGCCAAGCAGAGCGACTTCTGGAATCGTGAAACTGTTATTGCCTGCTCGGCAGAGCAGGGGGCCTCCCGAAGGACTAACTCCCCTTTAACCCGCGTATGATCTCCTGGTCCCCCTCCAGTCATCCGTTGTTTCCCCGCCCCGGATGGTATAAGCTTTGCCTATGGCGGAAATCGTTTTTGAAGTGACCCAGGAAGCGGATGGCGGCTTGGTAGCGGAGTGCTTGTCGGAAAGCATTTTCACCCAGGCTGACAGTTGGGACCAGTTGCGTGGAAACGTGAAAGAGGCGGTGGCAGCTTATTTCTTTGACCATCCGCAGCCCCCGACGGCGATCCGTCTCCATCTCGTCCGGGACGAGGTTCTCGTCAACTCATGAAAGTTCCGCGCGACCTGAGCGGCCAGGATCTTGTCCAGACGCTATGCCGCAAGTGGGGCTACCGTGTGGTCCATCAGGAAGGCAGCCACGTGGTGTTGGAGACGGACGATCCCTCACACCAGCGCCTCGCCGTTCCCGCCCACAGATACCTCCGCATCGGAACACTGCATGCCATTTTGCGCACCGTCGCGAATCATAAGCGCGTGGAACGCGACGCCATCATCGAGTCGCTTTGACGCCCGCCAGAGCGAAAAGACCTGACACGCGAATGATCGTCACTGACGATCGCGAGATGACGAGCCGCGGCTTTTCGGCCTTGTGCCCCGCGGGGCGGGCGCGGAAATTATCGCGGTGCGACGTCGGCGCCTGCCGTTTCGGTACGACCGATTGGGCTCGGTAACGATCGCGCACTCTGGGCCATTGATGGGCGCACGCGGATTTGAAGATGAAAGGCTCGATTCCAGATGAAAAGCCGCGGACCTAAACCGCAGGTCCGCG
>JARLGN010000145.1 GCA_031292775.1 Acidobacteriota bacterium
GACGAACTACACTAGCCACTCACCACCATCCACTAACCACTCCGCCTCAGTCCTCGTCCTTATCGGTCGGGGGGCCTTTCTCATGTTCTTTCTTTCGCAATTTACTCTCATCCTTGCTGCGGTGCTTTTCCTCCTTCTCACGATCTTTAATGGTCTGAGCGTCCACTTTTGCTTCGCGCTTCAGTTCGCCAAACATCTTTGATTGCTCGGAGAGTGCCTTGGTGGCGCCGTCGAGCGCATCGCTGAAATCATCAATGGCATCGCTGAGCGATTTGCGGTAACCGGCAGCATAGGGATCCGTTGATTCTTCCGCATGCCGAAGTTGGTCGAGCTGATGCGGTCCCATCTCCATGACTTTTTTCAGTCCGGAGCGCATGTCGTCATGCCGATCGAAGTGGTCCTCAATCCAGTCCTTCAGGGCATCGGTGATGTGAATATACTGGTCGAGTTGGGTATCCAGGTAAGCGGGAATATCGTAATCCGGGTTCGGCGCCCGGTCCCGGAAATCATCGAAGCGCGTCAGACGAGTTTGCGCAAACGACAGATACTTTTCGATGCGCTGGGAAGGGTCCTGGGCTTCACGCAACTGCTCGGTCTCTTCTTCGCTAAGGTAATCCGCTTTTTCCTTTCCCCAGGCAACACCCAGAGAGACCACCAGCAACAGAACCGAAGTCATCAAAGTGCGCATGCCGTAATCACCGCACATCAGGGGAACTTGCCGGCGTTGTGGTCGTCTGCGGAGGGGGCGGGCCTTTGCGGTTCCGGGAGGCACCCTCGGGAAACAACGCGTGGAGAACCTCGGACCGGGTCTTTTCTAATTCCTGTTCAGCATTCGCAATAGGGGAGCGGTCAAAGTAGCTCACTGTCCGCCCAAGGTCTTGCAGCGCGCGCACGTTTTCGCGGAGCGAAATATCCAGCTCTCTGAATCCCTCCGGTTGTTTCGAGGCCTTGCGTCCGGAGTCCCGGAGAAATTTCCACGCGGTTTTCATCTCATCGACAAACGTGTCAAGAAGCTTCGTCCCCGCTTCGGTCTGCCCCTGCGCATAAGCTTCATGAACCTGGGCGAGTTTCAGGTTGGCGAGCTTGATTTCGTCCTTTGCCTTCCTGACCGGGCTCTGTTCAGTCTCGATCCGCCGGAGCAGTTGCTCCTCGGTTTCCCGGCCGAAGAGGTATGAGCCTGCTATTAATATCCCCAGCGCCGCCCACCAGACCGAAATGGCTTTCCAGCGTCGCCCTTCCATACCCCTGATTATAACTATTTTGAAAGCTCCCGGCGGAGAAGCTTTGCGCGTTGGGTGGCTTGCCATTCCTGATCCGGGTTCTTTCCATTCGAAAGCTGCAGGAAGTGTTCGTAATTGGCAAGCGCAGGTTTGCGTGCCATCAGGTGGTCGTAGCAGGTTGCCAGGACGAAAAACACATAGGGTGACGCATCGGGCGCTTTCGCCAACAGTTCCAGAATCGGAATCGCCTCCGAATAGCGCTTTTGCAGGTCCAGGCTGGAAGCCAAGCCGATGGCGGCGTCGCGATTGTGCGGGTCCAATTTCAGGCTGGTACGGAACTCCTCCTCCGCCTCGGGGAATTTCTCCTCCTTCAACAAAATCTCGCCGAGAGCGCGATGGAGATCCGAGACGCCCGGCTGCGCGTTTATCGCCAGTCGATAATACTTCTCCGCTTCCGGGAGCTTCTTCAGGCGCGCGTAAACATCACCCAACGCCGCCGTCAGCATCGGCTGGTCAGGCTTGACACGATAGATGCTTTCCAGGGCGTCACGGGCTTTCTCGTCTTCCTTTTGCAGCAGGTAGAGCCGCGCCATGTGGAATTGGGTCTCCACATCATCCGGCCGCGATGCCAGGTATTTTTCAAAATGGGTAACCGCTTGGGCAGGGTCGTTCATCGCCTCCGCAGCCAGGGCCGCTCCCAGGTCTGCTTGTACCAGCTTTGGATCCAATATTAGGGCTTGCTGAAATGCGGCAAGGGCCTCCGCCGGATGCTTTCGGCGCAGGTCAAGCTGGCCAAGCTCATATTGCGCCATGGGCAGGCGCGGATCGAGGCGGATCGTCTCCTGGTACTCTTTCAGCGCTGCCTCCGGCTGACCCGTTTGAGCGAGCGCCCGCGCGTAGTACAAATGCGAGCGGGCGTGCTCCGGCTTCAGAGTTGCCGCCTTCTGTAAATGCTCCAGGGCCGCCTGCGGCTGATTTTTCTCCATCAGCAGAATTCCCAAATTCAGCCGCGTCAGGAAAACGTTGGGCGCAAGCTCCAGGGATTTCTGGTAAGCTTGGATCGCCTCATCGGGTTCACGCAAGCCCGTGTAGGCATAACCCAGGTCGTACCACGCTTCCGGCATGTCAGGCTGCTTGGCCACGACGGCCTTCAGCGCCTTCACGGCCTCCGGATAGTCCTTTCGCGTCAGCGCACCATCTGCCGTATGCAGTAACGCGGAAAGATCCGGGGAGCCCACCGAAGGGGCTGCCGGCGCGGGCCCGGGGCCGCTTGCCGCCTTTTTCAACATTTGGATCAGTCGCTCGGTGGCGCCTGCTTTGCGCAAATCATGCTCAAGCGCGGGAGTCATTTTGAAGTCGACTCCGTCTCTGCGGGCGAAAGCCTCGATCTGCTGAGCAGGAACATGGGCCTGAAGCATGCTGAGGGTTTGTTCCTGCGTTAGGGGCGCGCCCTTCTCCTCGCTGGAAGCAGGCGGAGATGGAACGGGGGTGGGTCGTCCGGCCAAGGCATGTGCCGCCCCGCCGGAAGAGATGACCAAGGCCAGGGAGGCCACTGTTATCGTCAGGTAGTTTGTGTAGCGCAAAATAGAGCCCATAGCGTCAATTCTTCGTTATTGCCGGGTCGCGCGGCGGCTGGGAGTTCGGAAAATACTTTGCCAGGAACTTTCCCGTCAGCGAGAGGCGGTTATTCAGCAGGCTTTCAGGGGGACCGGCCGCCACGACATAACCCCCGGAATCTCCGCCCTCAGGGCCAAGGTCGATGATCCAGTCCGCAGTTTTCAGGACCTCCATATTGTGTTCGATGATCAAAACCGTTGAACCGGCTTCAATCAGGCGGTGGAAAGCCGTAAGCAATTTGCTGATGTCGTCAAAGTGCAGGCCGGTGGTGGGCTCATCGAAAATAAAAAGATTGTTGTCCGTTGTCCGATGCGCCAAATGAGCCGCCAGGCGCACGCGCTGGGCTTCTCCCCCGGAAAGCGTGGTGGCGGATTGTCCCAGCCGCAGATACCCCAGCCCAACTTCCTCCAGCACACGGAGCTTGCTGGTTAACTTGGGAACATGGGAAAAGAAGGCCAATGCCTCTTTAACCGTCATCTGCAGCACATCGTAGATGTTCTTGCCCTTGTAATGAATTTCCAGAACGCTCGCCTTGAAGCGGCGGCCCCGGCACTCCTCGCAAACCAGGTCAACATCGGCAAGGAATTGCATCTCCATCGTCACCGTACCGTCGCCCTGGCAGGTCTCGCAGCGCCCTCCGGGGATGTTGAAGGAAAAATGACCGGGCGTATATCCCCGCTTGCGCGCTTCCGGCGTGGAAGCAAAGGCATCGCGAATGGCGTCAAAAGCCTTGATGTACGTAACCGGATTGGAGCGCGGGGTGCGGCCCAGCGGCGATTGATCAACCAACACAATTTCCGAAATCAACTGGTCGCCATCAATGCTTTCGCACTCGGCGCGGGGCGCGGGAAGGCCGCGTCGCGAGATCAGCGCGTTGTAAAGCACGTCGTGAACCAGCGTTGATTTTCCTGATCCCGACACGCCACTGACGCACACCATGAGTCCAAGAGGAATATCCACATTGATCGACTTCAAGTTGTGCTGGCGCGCACCGCGAATCCGCAGCCAGAACTTGCCGGGCTTGCGGCGTTCTTCCGGAATGGGGATTTGCAATTCTCCCGAGAGGTACCGCCCGGTGAGCGAATGCGGGTCAGTGAGAATTCCTTTCATGTCACCCGCGTAGATGATGCGGCCCCCGTGCTCACCGGCGCCGGGGCCGAGGTCCAGCAACTTGTCGGCCTCCGCCATCATTTCCGGATCATGCTCAACCACCAGCACCGTGTTCCCCAGGTCGCGAAGGGTTTTCATGATCTCAATCAGGCGGCCGGTGTCGCGAGGGTGCAGTCCAATGGAAGGCTCATCCAAAACATAGAGTGCGCCCACCAGGTTGGATCCCAGCGCCGTGGCCAACTGAATACGCTGCGATTCGCCGCCCGACAGCGTGGAAGCAAGCCGGTCAAGCGTGAGGTATTCCAATCCAACACGGTAAAGGAACTTCAAACGCGATTGGATTTCTTCCAAAATTTTGTCCGCAATCGTCTGCTGCTGTGGCGACAGGTGCAGCTCATTGAAAAATTGATAGGCATCCTGAATGGACAGGCGGCAGACTTCGGTAATGCTTTTCTGCTGCACCCGCACGTTCAGCGCTTCACGGCGCAGGCGCCCGCCATGGCATTCGGGGCAGAGAGTATAACCGCGATAACGGCTAAGAAACACACGCACGTGGAGCTTGTACTTCTTTCTCTCCAGGTAGGCAAAGAATCCGCGAATGCCCTCGAAATCGTCATCACCCTCCAGCAGCCA
>JARLGN010000146.1 GCA_031292775.1 Acidobacteriota bacterium
CGTGCTCTTCGGGTCGGGGGAGAGAGCGCGATACCCCCATCCGCAGCCCTCCTCCGAGCTTCAAAGTGAAAAATGGCGAAACTGACATGGCGAATGATATGTCCGGGGATGGGAGGATTCGCCAATAGAGCCTGAGGGGCCGGTCAGAGGCGTCCAAGTCATGTCGGCTTTGCATTTGGTTCATTTGCTGGCAACGAGGGAAACAAGCACGGTGAGAATCGTTTATTATCCTAAGTCCAAATCCCGCCTTTCGAGTCTTCCGCGAGGGAGCGCCCTGGCTCTTAATGAGGATGGGGAAGATCTGAAGTAGTTTATAATGTTATTGTTACGCCCGGGGGTTTTATATGCTTGCTGAGGTAAGTAACGCTCATTTCCACAACGGCACTTTGGACCACACAACATCACCGGACCAAAGGCGCTTCCGGAGATACGACATGAAGCTGCCTTGTCGTGTTAAACCTCGGGCATCGCGCAAGAGCCCCATTCTTCCAGAATTTGCCGTCGAAACTCTGGACGTCAGCGGTGGCGGATTGTTCTTTCTGGCATCAGCGCAGTGGACGATCGGAACAGCGATCGAGTTTCAATTCGACCTCCCTGCTAATGCCGGACGAAGGCCGGTAGGGATTCGGTGCCGGGGCACAATCACCCGTGTTGTTCCCCAAGAAGGTGGCCGCATTGGCATTGGGGCTACCATCGATCACTTCAAAATCTCCACAATAAAGAAGGCCGGCAGGGGATCCTCTGAGAAAGCTGCGCCTTTGCCGGTGTGAGAGCCCCCATGGCATTAACGTAGATTTCCGCTGTTTTTGCGAGGTTTTGGCACGCCGGGCAGTGCCCCAGCTCCTGTTTGGCCGAGGCGAATCTGGGTTTTAGGCGGGCACCCCTCTTGGACAAAATCCGTCGCTTGTGGCAACACCTTTATAAATCAATCATATACCGCTCTCCGTGAGGAGAGCAGTTGGACTTTAACTGGCCCTCTCATCAGCCGGGGCAGGCTGGAACCGCGCCAATTAACGGGGTGCTCAATGTCGAAAGAGAGTTATTAGGCCCACCCGTTCTCAACAAATTTGGCGCAGTTCCGGCCCTATGATCCTCGCCGCGCTCAATCCGCTTATTCCTTCAATCCCGTCAAGTGCGGATCAAGCTGTTCTTCCGATTTCATCAATTCATCCCAGGTGAACTCCGCGCACTTGTAGGCGGCGGTTCGCCCGAGGATGGTGGTGAGGTTGCTCCGCACTGAGGGTGCGATGGTGGAGTAATCGAGCTTCCCGGAAGTGACCTGGTCGTAGAAGGTGGCGATATTGCGGGCAGGACCGGTAGTGTACAGTGTGCTGTCCCGGCCTCCCAGGTAATTCGACTTGCCCTTGATCCCCACGTCGCCCGCGTAGTGCGTGTCGAGGGTGCCTTCCGTTCCGTACATCTGGCAGGCGATATCATTGGCGCCCTCGCCGTACTGTTTGGAATAGAAGGTGACGATGACATCGCTGGGGAACGTAAAGATCACGGAGAAGTGGTCGTAAACATTGCCGGCGGTGCGTGACCCGAGCCCTCCTGTACCTATTGCCTTCAGTGGATTCTGATCGAGGATCCAAGTCATCATGTCAATCGTGTGGATGTTCTGCTCGGTGATGATGTCGCCGGAGAGAGCCCGGTCGATTCCCCACGCCCGCAGTCGGCGTTCGGGATCCTGGGGGTTGATCATCAGTTCCGGAATCATTTTGGGCCAGGGAGAACTGGCCACGTAAGACGACTCGCCACTGATGATGCGGCCAATGTCGCCGTTCTTTTGCACGCGCCGGATAGCTTCCTGGAAGAAAGGATCGGTGCGCGTCTGGAAATCGATCAGATAGGCGAGCTTCTTTTCCCCGGCTTTCCTGGCGCTGGCCTCAATGCTGTGGCAGCCGGGAACGTCTACTGCCATGGGTTTGGCAAGGTACACGTGGACGCCAGCTTCCACGGCCGCGGCGGCGTGTGTATGGTGATAATAAGGTGGGCTCTCGATGACCACCGCGTCCACCTTCGCGTCCAGCATTCTTTGGAAACCCTTCAGGCCGGTGAAGCGTCTTGACGCGGGCACGTTATACTTGTCGCCAAAGGCGTTGACCCGGTCCGGGAAATAGTCCGCGGCAGCCGTGATTTCATATCCACCGTGCTTTTGAAACAGACCGGCGATCCACGAGCCGCGATTGCCGCAGCCAATAGAGCCCAGAGAGATTTTGGAACTTACTTGTGAGCCGCGAACGAGCCCCGGCTTCATGATGCTGAATGCCATGGCAGCGCTGCCGGCCCCCATGAAGAATTCGCGGCGATTCAGGCCGCTGTGGCCATCCCCCGCGCTGGTCTTGCCTGATGTAATCCTCATCTTATGACCTCCGTCCTATGAAGCGATATTTGCGAGTGCCAGAGTAGCACTGGAGAAACCTGATGTCCATGTGGAGCGGACCTACTATCGCCCTTGCAAATTCCCCCGCGAGCGAATATTCTGCGGCCCACTTCCAAATTGGAGCGTGCTATGGGCAAATCCAAGGTGATGGTGGCAGTGCGCGACGCGGTTACAGTGGAGAGTCTGGTTACCCTGGCGTGCCAGTTATCCCAAAGCATGGATGCTGACCTTGTGGCCTTACACGTGGTTGAGGTACCAGCCCTTACTCCCATTGAAGTTGACGATGAAAACCTCGACCGTGCCGGAAAGGAAATACTGGCGCATGCCAAGCGCGTTGCCGGGAAGTTCCCCCTGCCGCTCTCGACGGAGCTTTTGCGCGCTCGGGAAGCGGGTGAGGCCATTGTGGGCGAGGCCACGGACCAAGGTGTGGAATTGTTGGTAATGGGCCATCACAAGCCCCATCCTCACACCATCGGCGAGGCGCTGCTGGGAGGGATCGTTCAATACGTAGCCCATCACGCGCCCTGTCGAGTCATCGTGCAGATCCCTGCGCCGGAGCAAACCTGATCCAGTGTGGCGTTGGGCGGCCGAGCCGCAGCCAGAGACGTGCCACGGCCATCCTGGCCATGCCCGTGAACGGGCGGGACGCCCGTGGCTCAAGTTTCTACATTTCCTGCTCAGCACCACCCCGTCGCCAGGGGCGCCACCCCTCCTCATCTGAGGAGGGGAGCCGTTAATGCTCCCCTCCTGAATCAGGAGGGGCGGCGCGATCGCGCCGGGGGTGGTTTCCGCCGCGGGAGTTAGCGCACGACAGAAGGCAGAAGCTCCAGGCACCGGCGGACGCCCGTGGCACTTGGGTAAATTCTCGTTCTCTTGGCAGACATTTTTGTGTCCATGTTGAAGGTGGCAGGTCGAGAGAAGAGACCCCTCATCCGCTTCGTACCACAGCACCTTCTCCCCCCGGAGAAGGTTGTAATTAAACCGCCCTCCCCAAGGGGGGAGGCGTGGTGGCCACGCGCTGCCGGGTGAGGGCTCACTTCGTCGGTCCGCGAAAACTTGGTTGCGGTTCTGCCGCGCTGCGCTACGCCTGCTATCATATTGCCGTCTCGATCCTGTAGGCTTCACTTACGGCCAATGATCTTCTTCCCCTCCGGGGAGGACCCCGTGGCCCTCGGTCGGACTCTGCTCCAATATCTTATTTCCCAAGGAAACGGTCCCCTATGAGTGATTTACCCGATCCCGCGCCCCATTCCAAACCACGCAAAGGCCCGAAGACCAGTCACATTCTCGGCGGGCTAATCCTGGGAGCGGCGAGTGGAGTGGCGGCGAATCTCGCCTGGGGCAAGACGGCGGCCCTTGCCAACATTGTCCATTACGGCACCGAGCCGGCCGGACAAATGTGGTTGCGCGCACTGATCATGGTGGTGATTCCGCTGGTTTTTTCGCGTTTGAGCTTGGGGGTAGCGGGCTTGGGCGACCTGCGCAAACTGGGCCGCGTGGGCTTGAAGACCATGCTCTTCTTTCTTATGGTCACCACCCTTGCTGCGGTATTGGGATTGACCCTGGTGAATCTGGTGCGGCCGGGCGCCGGCCTCCCCGCGGAAGCCCGCGATCGTTTGGTGGCGACTTACCACTCGGTCCAAAGCCCCAAGGATGCAGCGCCCCGTGGAGAATTTGGCATTCAGACGCTGGTCAACGTAGTGCCGCGCAATCCCCTGGGGGCGGCTTCCCAGGGCGACATGCTGGGCGTGATTTTCTTCTCCCTGGCTTTTGGGGTGGCGCTGGCCGTGCTGCCTCCGGAGCGCACCAAGGTACTGGTGGAAGCTTTGCGGGGGCTGGGCGACGTCATGATTGTCATCATCGACTTGGTGATGACCGTCGCGCCTTACGGGGTCTTCGCCTTGCTCTTCACCGTGGCGGCGCGATTCGGACTTGATCTTCTGGCGCGCCTCGGCCTGTATATCGTGACCGTGGTCGTGGGCCTGGCGATTTTCGAATTTGGTGTTTATCCCATACTGATCAAGGTCTTCACCGGTTGGTCGCCCTGGCTCTTTTTCCGCCGCGCCTGGACGGCGATCTTGACGGGTTTTTCCACCAGTTCTTCCAACGCCACTCTCCCCACCACATTGGAAGTTTGTGAAGAGTCGCTGGGGCTGCCGCGCGAGGTCTGCGGTTTTGTCGTGCCTCTGGGGGCGACGATGTGCATGAATGGTACGGCGCTGTTTGAAGGGGTCACCGTCCTATTCATTGCCCAGGTATTTGGAATCCATCTGAATTTCTCTTCGCAGATTGTGGTGATGGTGACAGCCATTTTGATGTCGATTGGAGCCGCGGGCGTCCCCAGCGGAGGCATTCAGGTCCTGTTCCTGGTGCTGGAATCGGTGGGGATACCCGGCGAGGGAATCGCCATGGTGGTGGGAGTCGACCGTCTGCTCGACATGTGCCGCGTCGTGGTAAACGTTACCGGAGACATGGTGGCCGCCACCTATGTGGCACGCTCGGAAGGGAAGTCGGCGCGGCCGGTGTAATACCCTCCCCTACCCGCCTTCACCTTCGGATCAGGCGGTGGCGGAATTTGAAATTCGCGCGTTCCGCCCAATCTCCAATACCGCAGGAAGCAATCTTATGGTCAAGTCTCAATCGCATTTGTCTACAATTACCGGGGCACTGTTGGCGCTTACCTTCGTCTGCGCTGGGATTTGTGGTCAGCTACACACTTCGCCACGGAAGGCTTATCAGCCCACCTTCGTGTTGGTGGAGCAACATCCTTCCCCGGTCATTTCCAAAACCACGCCCGGCGCGGAGGGCATTGGGTTTGGGTTCGAGGGCGGCCGCGTCATCAAAATCGACCATGCCTATCACCTTTTCACTACTGAAATGCTGCCCGGCCATCTGGGGGTGAAGACGCGGATGGCGCACTGGAGAAGTCCCGACCGGATCCATTGGGAACGTGTCGCCACCCTGTATGAATCGAGCGGCGATTTTACCGGTTCGGACCCGCGAGCTTCACTTTGGGCCCCGATGCCCGTTTACAACAAAGCCGACGAGCGGTGGGACCTCTTTTACACTGCCTATCGTTGTGCCCCCAACTCCGGGAACGCATGGCGC
>JARLGN010000147.1 GCA_031292775.1 Acidobacteriota bacterium
AGGCTCTGCCGCGTTGGAAGGAGCTACCCGCGCCGGCGGCGATGATACTCTCCCCCGCCCAGGCCGCCCGCATCAATCACCACAGCGACAACCAGGATCAGCAGGTTAACGCCCTGCAGGGGCTGTCCATTATTCACCATCCACGCGTAGGTCAATGTGGTTATGGGCAGGAAGAAGAAACCGATCACGGGCAGAATCAGCCCATGATAGGCGCGCTGCAGGTAATTCGAGAAAAGGAACAGCAGGACCAGTGCGATCCGGGGAAAGGCCAGGAGTAGAATCACGAGTAGGCAAGGCATAAGGCTCCGTCTCCGTCACCTGAAAATGTTCATCTCTTTTCTGATGCCTGATACACAGCAAAGCGTACTCAAAATTTCGATAGTTCCAGTCTCCCCGGCCAGCGCCCCTAGCGCGGATTTCTCATCAGGCACTGGGAAGGAAGGGATACCTCACATAATATGTTGATTCCCAGCGAGCCCCAAAGGGGCGTTCTAACTCAGCCCAGGCCAACGGCCTGGGTTTACAGATTGTTTCCCGGTTGAGCCCTGAAAGGGCGATCTACAAAGCCTCGCGTTCCACCCCTCCGATGGGGGTGATCGGCGGTCGGAAAAAGAAATGCAGCAGATGTTAGCACGCCCCTTCAGGGCTTGAAAACAAGTTGGCCCTTCTGACCCAGGCCGATGGCCTGGGCTGAGTTAGGGCGCCCCTTTGGGGCTGAAAAGCACAACCGTGCGGAAAAGACCCTTGAGCCTAGTGAGAAGTCCGGGCTAGTCCGCTGCCTCTGCCGTGGCCAGAAAGCGCGGAGTGCGGCGGTGTTGGGTTGCCTGTTCAAAGGCAAACGCCAGCTTGATAAGGGTTGGTTCGCTCCAGGCGCGGCCAAAGAAGGATATCCCCACGGGTAAGCCGAAGACGAAGCCCATGGGCACGGTGATGTTGGGATAGCCAGCCACCGCGGCGGGCGTGGCGCTATCGCCAAGGCTGTGAGTACCACAGATGTGGTCGGTCAGGCACGCGGGCCCACCGGTGGGCGCCACCAATGCGTCCAACTTGAATTGGTCCATCACCGCGTCGATCCCTTGCGCACGCATCAGGGTCTTACTCTTATTGAGAGCGTCCCGGTATTCCTTCCGGTTGAGTGATCCCTTTAACTGCGCTTTGAGAAACAAGTCCTGTCCGAAAAACGGCATCTCCTTTTCGCGATGCTGTTCATTGAATTCAATGATGTCCGCGAGGAAATGCACCGGCGCGGCGCCACCGAGTTTCGCAAGGTAGGCGTTGAGGTCAGCCTTGAATTCGGAAAGCAACACCTCGTCTTCGGTGTCGCCGAGTTGGTTCAGCGTGGCGATTTCCGCGGGGTCGACAATCGTCGCGCCCTGTCGCTTCATCACGTCGATGGCACCGTTCATAAGCTTATCAACAGCCTCATGGAAGCCACAAAGCTTTCGCACCACGCCGATGCGCGCCCCGGCCAGACCATTGTGGTCCAAAAATGTCGTGTAGTCGGGCAGAAGCCCTTTATTGCGCGCGGTTCCCTCGATTCGCATGGGGGGCATTTCCCGGAGGCCATCCTGCCCACGGTCTGGGTAAACGTAAGTACGGCCGCTCGTTTGCGTCGCCGGGTCATCAGGATCGGCCCCGACCAGCGCACCCAGCAAAATCGCGGCATCGGTAACGGTGCGCGCCATGGGCCCGGCGGTGTCCTGGCTGTGGGCAATGGGAATAATTCCCGCGCGGCTCACCAACCCCACGGTGGGCTTGATGCCGACGATGCCATTGGCATTCGCGGGGCAGACGATGGAACCATCGGTTTCCGTGCCGATGGCCACGGCGCAGAGATTCGCGGCCACGGCCACGCCGGAACCGGAACTGGAGCCGCAAGGATTGCGGTCAAGCGCGTAGGGATTGTGCGTCTGGCCGCCTCGCCCGCTCCAGCCGCTGGTGGAATGCGACGACCGGATGTTGGCCCATTCGCTCAGGTTGGTCTTGCCTAGAATCACCGCACCCACGTCGCGCAGCTTCTTGACAATGAAGGCGTCCTTGGGCGGCACGGATCCCACCAGCGCCAGTGAACCCGCGGTGGTTTGCATCCGGTCCCGTGTAGCGATATTGTCTTTGATCAGGACGGGAATTCCGTGCAACGGACCGCGCGGCCCTTTCTCCCTTCGCTCTCGATCAAGCGCGTCGGCAATGGTCAGGGCGTCGGGATTCAATTCGATGATGGAGTTCACCGCGGGTCCGTGCTTGTCAATCGCGTCAATGCGCGCCAGATATTTTGTTGCAATGGAGCGCGCCGTCAATTTGCCGGACTTCATTTCCGCCTGAAGCGTCGCGATGGTAACCTCATCGAACTCGAAAGAGGGCACGGACTGCTTGGCAGCACTCTTCGCAGGGGCTGGCCCCGCCAGCGGCAAAGCACCCGCGGCGGCACCACCGAACATTCCGGCCCGCAGAAACTGCCGGCGGTTGAATCCTGAGTGGTTGGAGGGTTCCGTCATCAGCGTTGACCTCTGGTGAACTTCAGCGCCCCTTGATCTCCCGGCGGGGGCGGACGAGCATGCCTACCCCGTCAATATACCAAGGTTGGCGCCCGTCCGCTGAACGGACAACACCCTAGCTTCAGCCCGCATCAGCACAGAGGACGGGTTCAATTGATTCAATGAACCAAGCAGCTAAATTCGGAAGCCTCGCAATTCTGCTACTCAGCGGGAGTTTGAGATTGGCTGCACAAGCCACACCTCCTCCTTCGCAAGGCAAGCCCGTGGGTGCGTCGCGGAGCGTGGCCACGTTCAAAGTTGATGTCGACCTGGTACTGGTGGAGGTGGGCGTCCACGACGAACACGGGCGCGCGGTCGGCAATCTGAAGCAGGAAGATTTCCGAATTTTCGAAAATGGGGAGGAGCAGCAAATACGCGTGTTTTCCCACGAAGAACTGCCGCTGGCGGTGGCATTGGTGATCGACAACAGCAGCAGCATCATGGCCGCACTTCAGGAACTGCGCGCGGGGGCCCTGGACACGCTGGACCTGCTTAAACCTGACGACAAGGTGGCAATCTTCAGCTTCGGCGAGACACCCGAAATGGTGGAGGGCCTGACCTCCGACCACGAGGCCCTCTCCGTCGATTTATGGGCGCTCAGCCCCTACGGCGGCACCGACATCAATGATGCGCTGTACCAGGCGGCGATGTACCTGGGGCAGGAGGCGCCCAACCGCCGCCGCGCCGTTATCCTGGTTTCTGATAATGAACCCTCCTCGGATGCGACGGCTCGCGACTTTCCCCAGGTGGTGCGCGCGGCCCAGCAATCCGGAACTCCGATTTACAGCGTCAAAGTGGGGTATCTGCAACACTCAAAGACGTTCTTTCTAACCCACTCGGAGCCCCGGCTTCATGACGTGGAGAAAATCTGCCGGCAGAGCGGCGGCGAGTTGATCGACACCCGCAACGGCACCACGGTAACCGCAGCGATGGAAACCATTCTCAAATGGCTCAAGCAGGGTTATACGCTTGGCTACACCCCCACCAACAAGCAACTGGACGGAACCTACCGCGCCATCCAGGTACACCTCAACGAGCGCGCCGATCTTCACACGCGTAAGGACTCGATTTATGCGCGGCCAGGGTATTACGCACCTGCTGCCCGATAGGGTCCGGCTGCCCCCACTGTCATGAATTCAACCCGGTAAAGTTGATGATCCCTTTTCCCTTGCCTTCTTGGGGAACCTGATCCTGGCCCATATCCTTTGCTAGACAATGGGGTTGCGTGCATTCACTCGTGTCCAAAACAGATCGCTGTAGGTTGGGAATGAGGTGCAGCACAAGCGCTGGTTATGCGGGGAAGCTGTGGCTCATCCCCACGCTGGCGGTCAAGCCAACCTGTTTTCGGCGGAGATCGATTGAAATCTACGTCCCTCGCCCCCTTGGGGGAGAGGGTGGATCGCATCCGGCGTTTTCATCAGCCGGGGCGAGACGGGTGAGGGGGTCAAAGACTCTGGGGCCTACTGAGATGCGGCTGACGCTGAGGGCATTTCACTTTTGCATTTTGCCTTGCTGTTGCTGCTTCGTCGAACGAATTCCATTTTGGTGAAGACCCCCTCACCCCCCGCCTTGCGGTCCCCCCTCTCCCCCAAGGGGGCGAGGGAAGACGAATCGTCAGTTCTGGTGTTGAATTTATGACACGGTCGTAGAACCGCGTTAACCTCCCACGGGGTTCTCTAATTTGGACAGCCTTGGCGTGCATTCAGCCCCCATGGGGTGTGTTACCAGAGGTACGTACGGCATAAGACATCGGCCGTCCTTCGCGTTACAATGCGACTATGAAGATCAACTTTGCTTTTGGCCGAACTGGCTTGAACCTCGAATTGCCCGAGGGTTTTAATTACCGCGTGCTGGAAGCGCGGTCGGCTGTCCCACTGAAGGATCCCGCAGCCGCCATTGAGCAGGCCCTCGATGCTCCGGTCGGCTGCCCCCCGCTTAACGAGATGGCACGCGGCAAGCGCTCCGCGGCAATTTCGGTTTGCGACATCACGCGGCCGGCTCCTAACCGGGAAGTTCTTCCTCCCGTGCTGGCGCGGTTGGAGGCGGCCGGGATTCCGCGCGAGGGCATCACCATTCTGATTGCCACCGGGCTTCACCGCCCGGCGACGGAGGCGGAAATTCGCGAGATCTGCGGTGAGGAGACGGCGGCCCGCTATAAGGTGCTCAATCATTACGCCCGCGAACTCTCCCAGCATCGCTCCCTGGGAAACACCGCTTCCGGAACGCCGGTGTTCATTGACGACCGGTTTGTTTCGGCCGACTTGCACATCACGTTGGGATTCATTGAGCCGCATCTGATGCTGGGTTATTCCGGCGGGCGCAAACTCATTGCTCCCGGGCTTGCGGCGCAGGAGACCATCAAGGTCCTGCACAGTTCCCGCTTTATGCGCGACACGCGTGCGTCGGAGGGCTCGATTGAAGACAACCCTCTGCACCGGGAACTTTTGGAAATTGCCCGCATGGCGCGACACGATTTTCTGGTGGATGTGGCGCTCGGCCGTGGCACTCCCCGTCGGCCCATCGCAGCAGTTTTTGCCGGTGATCCCGTGGCTGCGCACCGGATAGGCGTGGAGTTTGTCTCGCGCGTCATGCTGGAAACGCTCGACCACCCGGTGGACGCCGTGATAACGACCGCAGCGGGCTACCCCCTCGACCTGACTTTCTACCAGGCCTTGAAAGGCATAACCGCAGCCTCACACATTGTGAAGCCCGGCGGCAAAATCCTGCTACTCGCTGCTTGTGAGGAAGGCGCGGGTGGCCCGGAGTTTGCCCGCATGGCCGCCGAGGGCTTGCCCGATCGCGCTTTTATGAAGAAGATCGAGGGTGTGCCGGTGACCGTGGACCAATGGCAACTGGAGAAGCTTGCCCTCGTCACCGCACGTGCTGAAGTCCTATATTACGTGCCGGGCCTGCCGCGTGAATTCCACTCTGCCCTCTGGGGAAAGGCTTGCACGAGCGCGGAGGAAGCCATCCGCACACTTACATCGACGCTCGATCGAAACGCGAGAATCGCCGTCATCCCGGAAGGGCCCTACGTGTTGGCGCAGGCGGCGGCTTTGGAAAATGCGATTCGGTGAGAAGAACCGTTACCCCAACACTGTTCACTTAGGCTGACTGGGCCCAACTTGACCCCCTCACCCCCGGCCCCACTCCCCCAAGGGGGCGAGGGGAGAGGTAATTTGAATTTACTTCCCTCGCCCCCTTGGGGGAGAGGGTGGACCGCAACCGGCGCTTTCACCAGCCGGGGCGGGACGGGTGAGGGGGTCGCCTTATAACCCTTTTCCACTTAACGCCCTGAAACCCATTAAGTGAACAGCATTGCCTTTAGCCCGCATTTCTGACCACGCGTTTGGAAGGGCGGGGCTTGAGCCCCGCCCTTCCTGCGGTTTTCCAAGGGTTACCACTTGTAATGAAAGTCGTTCTAGATTCCGATCTGCCGGCAAGCCGCTGACCACTGGCGCATATTTTGGGCCGTGTAATGGAGGAAGTTCGTAATCTCCACGGGGCACCACGCCGGCAAATGGGTGATGGCTTCGGCTTCCAGAAATTCGGCCAACTCCAAAACTCTTTCCGTCATGCTGCGGCTGGTGGGCTTGAACGATCTGCGCAAAATCTCGAGAAGCCAGTCCGTGAGGATCATCCCCCAGAATTCATAGCGCAGGTCATCAACATAGTTGTGCGGATTTCGCCGGTGCTCCACCAGAGGGCGACCGAACGCCACGTGATATTTCGTGCCCTGCATCAACGCCAGCAGGAAGTAGCCTCCCCAAATGTCACCATAACGGTCCAGTTTGCCGCCGGGAACAGGCCAGGCCATGGTGACAAACACAAACGCCGGGATCAATTCCCGCACCACGCTGGTGTTCTGGGTGTTGACCGGGGACCACGTGGATTGGTCAAGGACAAACGCATCCGGGCCGTGGTAGTCTACTCCCTTCACCTTTCCATTGAGCCACGTGGTGGCGTCGACGTCCGGCTCGTCCAGCCATAATCCTTCTGTGACCCCGATCACGGCGTCGTTAGCACAAGGTATTTGCTGCGGCTGATTGACGTGCCCACGGAGCTGAAAGGGAAACCCTCGTGGAAAAACCAGGCGCTGCGGATTGAAGACCAGATATTCAC
>JARLGN010000020.1 GCA_031292775.1 Acidobacteriota bacterium
AGAAAGCGCTGGCAGGCGCCGCTGTTTGTCTTTGCCTTCATCATCCTGGCTCTCATCAAAATCTCGTTCCTGACCGCGCCCGTCGCAAGCCTGGCGCTTGTTGTTATCTGCTGGATCCGGCAGCGAAAAACCATGAAGGCCGTCGTGCTGGCGCTGGCGGCGCCCGCGGGATTCGTCTCCTGCTGGATGGCCTTGGGGCAATCGCCCGCCCACCTTTTCCCCTGGATCGGGCACGCTTTGGAGTTGGAGTCAGGCTACAGCGCGGCCATGAACCTGACTCCGAAAACCCCCGTCCTTGTCGCATCCCTGGCGGCGCTGGCGCTGTTTGTGGGCGCCTTGATTGCGACAACCGTGAGGGCACGGAGCGGAATTCTGACGACGTGGGCAATCCTGATTACCCTCGCGCAATATGGCTTCCTGGCCTGGAAGGAGGGATTCACGCGCTCCGGCGACTGGCACACTTTTGTATTCCTCTGGTTTCTCCCGATGGTCATGGCATTTTGCTTTATCGAAGACCTCTCGTGCGCAGGTGCGGTTTCCCATCGTTGGATACTCGATGTTGCTTTCGCCACCTGTATGGTGCTCTGCGTAGTCGCGGCGAACCTTCAGATTCCCGGATTCGCCTGGCGGCAGGTTGCAGGTTTTCCCCTGCGTATCACCCATAACGTTGCATCGGTCTTTGCCACGTTGGGCGGGCACGCGGACGAGGTCTATGCGGAATGTCGCGATTCCGGGAATGTAAGCATGCTCCAACTCGACCGCGCCAAAGGCGTGATCGGAAACGATTCTGTGGACGTGATGAATTACCTCCTGCTGTCCGCGGTGGTCAATGAAATGAACTACCAGCCGCGACCGGTTATCCAGGGATTCGTGGCGTACACACCGGCGCTCCAAAAACTCAACGAAGAATACTTCCGTAGCGCAAACCGGCCGCATTTTGTGATGCTCTGCCAGCAAGGCACTGACGAACGTTTTCCCGCGCTGGAGGATTCCGCCGCACTGAATTACGTGCTCAATAATTACGTCCCCGTGGCGCGGGATGGGCGCTTTCTGATTTTGCAGCAGCGAACCTCCGAAGATCCCGCATTCCAGTTTGTGCATCAGGAAAGCCTGCACTTTGGCGACAGGCTGGATTTAAGCGCGTGGGCGCATGGGCCGTTGTTCATGTCGGTTGAAATCACTCCCAGTTTGCTGGGACGGGCCGCCACTGCCTTGTACCAGCAGCAGCCACTCTACATGCGGGTTGCGACGGGTCAGGAGGAGGAACGATACCGCATTGTTCCTTCCATGGCGCGGCGGCCCTTTTTGGTGAATCCACTTCTGAACAGCAACTACGACGTCATGAATCTCTATGCGTCGCGTCCGGGCAAGGAAGCTGAAAGCGTAACGTTCGAGCGCGCCCAGCATGGAGCTTTTGAATTTCGCGATAGCATCACGGTGCGGCTCTATACCGACAGCGCGTTCCTGCGGGCAGCGAGCCAGGTTTCCGTTCCCCGCATGCTCGCGGACGTGCAGGGCCGCATTTTCTGGCCTGACCCGCAATCCGTGCAAAGCTCAGGCCCCGCACAGATTATGATTTTCCACGGAGCGCCTGCTTTGATGGTCTACGCCCCCAGCAAGATCGTGGTGGAAATCCCGGAGGATGCGTCGTCGTTCTCGGGTTACTTTGGCATGCCCGAAGGAGCTTACGCCGGTGACACCAAAACGCCGGGCATGGAGATCTCAATTTCAGTCCAGGATCGATTCGGCCAAACCCGATCGGGACTCGACCGTTTCCGTAAGCCCTTGTCGCAAGCCGATGACCGTGGCCGATTCTCCTTTCGTGTACCCATTGACAGCTCTCGCGACCGCACCATCACACTGACTACGGGCGCTGCTTCTGCCAGCCACGCGGATGATAGTTGGTCGGTCTGGTCACAGTGCCGGTTTGAGGAATCGCCGGCGGACCACGCCGGGGTCCAATAAGAGCCGACGGAGTAGGCAACGGCTGCAGGTGCACGGCACCCGAGTGAGGCAGCAGAGATCCGGGCGGACCTCCGCGGGAAATAACGATAAGCTGAAAAAGCTCGGTTGCAGACGTAGGATCGTTTACACTCATTCGCGGGAATCCCCAGGGACGAATCTCAGCATACTGACGTCGCATGATTGCGACGGGGCAAGAGGTAATTGCCATGACCTTTTCTATCAAACCGATTTTCGCCCTTGCCATACTCGCTGCCATAATTACATCCGCTTACGCCAGCGGTCCCCTGCGCGTGCTGAAGACTAATCCCCGTTACTTTACCGATGACAGCGGTAAAGCGATCTACTTAACGGGGTCGCATACGTGGAATAATCTTATGGAGATCACCCGCCCGGGGTTGAATCCCAATCCGGTGGTTGATTTTGGCGCCTACTTGGAATTCCTGAAATCCCACCATCACAATTTCTTCCGGCTATGGACCTGGGAGTCCCCTGCGGAGTTCGATGCTTCGGGCGCTGTCAAGTACCGGTATTCGCCGTTGCCCTACGAACGCCCGGGCCCCGGCGCCGCCTCGGACGGCAGCGCCAGATTTGATCTGCGCCTCTTCAATTCTGCGTACTTTGACAGAATGCGGGAACGCATCATCACCGCGCGGGACGATGGGATGTATGTGTCCATCATGCTCTTTCAGGGTTTCAGCCTCAACAACAAGGGCCACGATGATCCGTGGCCGGGACATCCCTTTAATTCCCACAACAACATCAATGGGATTGACGGCGATCCCAATCACACGGGGGGAGGTCTTGCCACCCACTCACTTTCCATTCCGGCGATCACAGCGCTCCAAGAGGCTTACGTCCGGAGAGTCATTGATGAAGTGAATGATCTTGATAATGTGCTGTATGAGATCACCAATGAAGACGAGGGCAGCACTCAGAACACGGCCTGGCAAATCCACATGATTCAGTTGATCAAGACCTATGAAGCCGGCAAACCCCATCAGCATCCGGTGGGGATGACGGCTCAGTACCCGAAGGGCTCCAATGCTGTGCTCTCCGCCAGCGGCGCCGATTGGATTTCCCCCAACGAGGAAGGTGGCTATCAGTCCGATCCCCCGGCGGCCGACGGACACCAGGTTGTGATCAATGACACGGATCATTCTTTCTATTATCTGTCCCTCCAGAAAGCCGGCCTCGCTGCCCAGCGTGCCTGGGCGTGGAAGAATTTCACGCGCGGCAACCAGGCCCTGTTCATGGATCCTTACCTTGATCCATTTCCCTGGGACATGAGCGACCGCAACCATCCCTCCAGTTCTACGCCCGACGCCTATTGGGACACACTCCGCAATGCCATGGGGGATGCAAGGGTGTACGCGGATCGAATGGACCTGGCCAATATGACTCCCCAGAATGCGCTGACGTCCACCCATTACTGTCTCGCGAATCCTGGGCATGAATATCTCATTTACCAACCCCTGGCGGGCGACTTTACGGCGAACCTGCAAGCCGGAATTTACAACTACGAATGGTTCAACCCGGTCGACCACGCCGTGGTATCCACAGGGTCTTTCACGGCTGCTACAGGTATCCGTTCCTTTACTCCACCCATCAAGAGTGATGCCGTTCTGTATCTGAAAGCTTTCATGCCGCACGGAGCTAGATGAGGCAGTCGCCGGGTTGGCTCGTTCCAAAGTCCACCAATAAAAACTGACTCTTGAAATCTGGCAGGCAATACCGTGGGACTTGACACGCGCTTCGAAGCGCGCCAATGTATGCGCATCCTTTGCACTTTTAAGTTTCGGGCGGTGAAATGATGGACCGGCGAACATTTCTGGTAAGGGACATACCCGCGGCGACGATCGGGCTCACGGCCGCCTGGAAATCCTCTTTCGCGTTAACTTCAAATGGAGACAAACCCATGAGTTCTTCCTATTTTGAGTTCTTCTATATCCACATGCAGAACGGCAGCCAAACCGCGCGCATGTCGAAGTGGTTGGAAAATGGACTCATGCCGATTTGCCAGAAACACGGTTTCGGACCCATGGGTTTCTTCAACGTGGCTGTAGGCCCCAACCTTCCCACGGCGTTGATCATCTTTTCTTATCCCAGCCTTACGGAGATGGAGACGTTGTGGGGAAAGCTCAATTCCGACCCTGACTACGCGGCCGTGGTTGCCGATGATGAGAAGGATGAGCCGGCTTTTTACCGCACCGAAGCGATGTTGCTGCGCTCCACTTCCTTTTGCCCGCCGTTCGCCGCGACCCCGGCCGGCCAACCACTCCACAAGCTCTATGAATTGCGTATCTATGAATCGCCTACGAATCGCCAACTCGGGTACCTGCATGACCGGTTCGGCAGGGACGGAGAGATTGACATCTTCCACAAAAGCGGAATTCATCCCGTCCTCTACGCTGACACCGTCTTTGGGCCCAACCAACCCAACATGGCATACCTGATTCCCTTTGAAACCGAAGCGCACCGCGAAAAGGCGTGGGCGGAGTTTACCGTGAATCCGGACTGGCTCAAGATTCGCGAGGATTCGATCCGCCACGGCGGGGACATTGTGCGCAACATCACCAACATGTTTCTTTCCCCCATGAGCTTCTCGGCGCTGAAGTAAGCTGCCGGCGGCAAAACGGTAGAAGAGCATGGCGCAGGGCCTGGTGTGGCGGCCCATAGGTTGTGGCCCGCAGCGAGGAAGCACGAAATGACTCACCACGAAGCGCCAATTCTGAAAGAGCGTTCTTTCTCTGCGCCTCAGCGTCTCTGCGGTGACGGCTGGTGGTATCTCACACTTTCGCCAAATGGAAAATCGGCTCAACGCCCTGAGCGCGCGCCAGCAGAGTTTTCTCTTCCTCTGGATTCAGGGGGGTGAACTTTTGTGCCACGTCCATGGCGAGCCGGAAGTATTTCTCATCACCGGGAGGCACCGCGGCGGTAATGGGATGCGACAACGTCCAGCGCAATCCCAGTGCGGCTTCATCGGGAAGGGCGGCGGGCTGATACCAGCACTTGGGATTCGGATGATCGTGCCTTTCGGCAGCCGGCCAAGTGGTCTTCGCCATGGATTTCAGTGCCAGGATACCCATGCCTTTTTCGTGCGCCTGCGCCAGCACCTGCGGCCCGAAGTTGGCTTGCGAGAAGAGGACGAAGTTGATGGGAAACAGGATGGTGTCGAAATCGTAGTGGTCAAGCATAACAAGCGCATTCTCCGCGGAGTGCGCCGAGAAGCCGATGAAGCGGACTTTGCCCGCCTTGCGTGCCGCCTGGAAAGCTTCCATGGCGCCACTGGGGCCGAAGATTTTTTCGACATCTTCTTTCGTGGTCACCGCATGAAACTGGTAAAGGTCAACGTGATCGGTGCGCAATTTGCGCAGTGAGTCCTCCAGCTCCGCGGCCGCGCCGTCTTTATCCCGCATCAGCGTCTTGCAGGCAAGAAATGAGCGCTGTCGGTAGGGCTCCAGTGCCGGCCCCAGCTTTTGCTGGGCGTTACCGTATTGAGGCGCCACATCAAAATAATTGATGCCGCGGTCAAACGCTTCCGCCACGATGTCATTGGCGAAAGACTGTTCGGCATCCTTCACCAGCATTCCGCCCAAGGCGACGATGGAAAGATCAGCGCCAGTCTTCCCCAACGGGCGTTTGGGAATGGGTGTCAAGTTTGAGGTCTCACTCGCCTGCGCGAGAGGACCAACAAGGTTCTTTGAAGCCGCCAATCCGGCTGCCGCAACCGTTCCTTTCCTCAGGAAATCTCGTCGTCGCATCGGTCACCTCCCTATGCGTCTTTTGTAGCACCGCAGGATTCCAACGTCAACGCGCCACGGCCCGCGACCCACGCCAGGGTTTGACAATGCCGCGCGGAACAGGGAAGATGGCTTGTTTTCAGGGTTGTTTCGAAAATCCTCCTGGGCCGCCCGTCCACACGCGCAGCCCGAATTACACGAAACCGTGAAAGAATTGATTCGAGCCACGGATCGACATAGATCAGCACAGATTAGTCCTTTCGACTTGATCCGCGCGAATCCGTGTTAATCCGTGGCCTTGATTTCTTTCAGACCTTTAAAACGCTGGGGAGAGATTGCCAATGACTCAAGAGGAGCAGAGGCTGGAGGATTCCCGCTTGCGCAAGCTCCACTGGAAGCGGTGGGGACCGTACCTTAGCGAACGCCAGTGGGGAACGGTCCGTGAGGATTACAGCCCGTATGGTACGGCCTGGGACTACTTTCCGCACGATCATGCCCGCTCCCGCGCTTACCGCTGGGGTGAGGACGGGATTGCCGGCATCTGCGATCGGCATCAATACATTTGTTTTGCGCCGGCGTTTTGGAATGGACACGACGCAATCCTGAAGGAACGCCTCTTCGGCCTCACCGGTGAAGAGGGAAATCACGGTGAGGACGTTAAAGAGTATTACGCCTACCTCGATTCAACACCAACGCACTCCTACATGAAGTACCTCTACCGCTATCCGCAGAAGGAATTCCCTTACGCCTGGCTGGTGGCGGAAAACAAACGGAGGGGCAAGCGGGATTTCGAATTTGAGCTGGCAGATACCGGCATCTTTGACGGGAATCGCTATTTTGACGTCTACGTTGAATACGCGAAGGCTGCTCCCGATGACATCCTGATCCGCATCTCCGCCCATAACCGCGGCCCTGAGGCTGCCACGCTGCACCTGCTTCCCACCCTTTGGTTCCGCAACACCTGGTCGTGGGGCAGGGACGACTGGCGCCCGCTGTTGATAAGGGCTGCGGACCTTTCCGGAGCAGTGGTGATACGAGCGGACCACCGCTACTACGGTTCAAGGTGGCTGATTTGCCAGGAACATCCCGAATTGCTGTTTACCGAGAATGAAACGAACTTCCAGCGGCTGTTCGGGGTTGGCAATCGCACACCCCACGTCAAGGATGGGATAAACGACTACGTCATTCACGGTGTGCGTGGTGCCGTCAATCATGTTCCTGAAGGCACAAAGGCAGCAGCCTCTTATCAAGTGGAGATACCGCCGGGGCAAAGTGCAGTGTTCCGCCTGCGGCTCGCCGACCAACAACCCAGCGAGGACGTTCTCAGCGGCAGTTTCGACACCGTGTTTGAAGAGCGCATTGCGGAAGCGAATGAGTTTTATTCCAAAATCATTCCTTCGGCTCTTTCCGCCGATGCCCAAAACGTCTTCCGCCAGGCGATGGGAGGGCTGTTCTGGTCAAAGCAGTTTTACTACTATGACGTGGGGACCTGGCTGGAAGGCGACCCCGGGAACCCGCCCCCCCCTCCCGAGCGGAAGGTGGAACGAAACCATGCCTGGACTCACCTTTACAACGCCGACGTCATCTCCATGCCCGATAAGTGGGAATATCCCTGGTACGCCTCCTGGGACCTGGCCTTTCACTGCGTGGCATTGGCCCTGGCTGATCCGGACTATGCGAAGGAACAACTGATCCTGCTTCTGCGCGAGTGGTACCAACACCCCAACGGCCAGCTCCCTGCTTACGAGTGGGCGTTCGGTGACGTTAATCCACCGGTGCATGCCTGGGCGGCGTGGCGCGTTTACAAGATCGAAGGGCGGCGGCGCGGCTGTTTTGATCGCGAGTTCCTGGAGAAGGTCTTCCACAAGCTTCTGCTGAATTTCACCTGGTGGGTGAATCGCAAGGATCCCGATGGCCGGAACGTTTTTGAGGGCGGGTTCCTGGGGCTCGACAATATCGGGGTGTTTGACCGCTCCAAACCTCTTCCCACCGGCGGCCACATTGAACAATCCGACGGCACCAGTTGGATGGGCATGTACTGCCTGGATATGCTGGCCATCGCCATGGAACTGGCGCGCGAGGACCCCGCTTATGAAGATGTGGCCAGCAAGTTCTTTGAGCATTTCGTTTACATCACCCAGGCAATGAACAACCGCGGCGGGCACGGGATTTCTTTGTGGGACGAGGAGGACGGGTTCTACTACGACGTACTGCATCTCCCCAATGATCAGCACGACTTCATGAAAGTGCGCTCGGCGGTGGGACTGATTCCGCTCTCTGCGGTGGAAGTGCTGGAGCCGGAAGCTTTGGATCGATTGCCTGGTTTCAAGCGGCGCATGCAATGGTTCCTCGACAATGTTCCCAACGTTCCCCATCACATCGAAATGACGCAATGCTCCGCGGGCGGAATTCGCCGGCAACTCTCCATCGTCAGCCGTAGAAAACTGATCAGGATTCTTCACTACATGCTGGACGAGCAGGAATTCCTGTCGCCGCACGGCATTCGCAGCGTATCGAAATTCCATGCGCGGAACCCTTATGTTCTCACCATTGACAATCGGGATTACCGGGTTGGCTATGATCCCGCCGAGTCCTCATCCGGCTTGTTCGGCGGCAATTCCAACTGGCGCGGCCCCATTTGGTTTCCCCTGAATTTTCTGCTCATCGAAGCATTGCAGAGGTTTCATTACTATTACGGCGACGGACTTAAGGTTGAATGCCCAACCGGCTCGGGCCATATGATGACCTTGTGGGAAGTGGCGGAAGAAATCTCCAGGCGATTGACGTCCATCTTTCTGCGTGGCGCTGACGGACGGCGGCCTGTGTTCGGCGGGAACGAGGTTTTCCAAACCGACCCCCACTGGCGCGACTTGATTCCCTTCCACGAATACTTTCATGGTGAAAATGGCGCGGGCCTCGGCGCCAGTCACCAGACCGGGTGGACGGCTCTGGTCTCGAAGTTGTTGCAACAATCGGGAGGATGAAAGGTTTGGCTGCGCGATCCAGATTGCGGGCGGCCGCCTATTGTGTATAATTGTGGCTGGACATACACAACGAGAGATACCATGAGCAAAGTGGCACTCACACGAACGAATCTTTTGCTGGAAGCCACCAAGGTCCGGCGGCTGCGCAGGGCTCTTCAGTCACGGAGTAATTCTGAAGCGGTCCGGCGAATCATTGATGAGCGCCTTGCCGTGGAAGCGGGCCTTCAAGCCCTCCAGAACCTGCGAAGGCTCGGGGGTCTGGAGGACGTTTTCGGTCACGCAACCCCAAAGAGCCGATGAGCCAACTGCCGCCAGGCCTGCTTCTGCTCGATACGGGCATTTACATTCGGGACAGCCGGGGAGAGGATTATCCTTGGCTGAGCCAGGACGCCCACATATTCCAGCGTACTATTCTTACTGCGGTCGTAGCGGCCGAACTATACGCGGGTACCCGTGACCGCCGGGAGAAACGAATCTTGGATGATTTGTGCCGCGCCCACAACTCCTTAGGCCACTTCTCGTCACCGCCTCCGGACGCCTGGATTGAGGCTGGGATATTACTTCGCCGAGCACACGGCATCTTCGGACAGATAGATTTTCTTCACCACTTTCGGGATTTGCTGATTGCACTGGAAGCAGTGCGGACGGGAGCCACGCTGGTGACGGAGAATGTTCGGGACTTCGCCCGCTGGAAGCTTCTTCTCGCCTCAGCCAAAAAGACTCTCAAACTCTTCAACCCGGCCGAGGTCATTTAACGCCGGGTTGGCGGTTTCCCTAGGAACACGTCCGATGAATTCCCACCTCCGCGTCATGACCCCAGACGACATTCCTGCCGCACTGCATTTGGTGGAGATCGCCAAATGGAATCAGACTCGCGGTGATTGGGGACGATTTTTGGACGCGAGTCCCCAGGGCTGTTTTGTGGCCGAGATTGACGGTGATGTGGCCGGAACTGTCGCGACCATTTGCTATGAGGATCGCTTCGCGTGGATCGGAATGGTCCTGGTGGACCCGGCGCGGCGCGGCCAGGGAATCGGCACAAAATTGCTGGAGAAGGCCATTGAGCATCTGGACGCCCGCGGCATTCCCAGCATAAAGCTCGACGCCACCCCACAAGGCAAACCCCTGTATGAAAAGCTTGGGTTTGTCACCGAATACGAACTTGAGCGTTGGCAGTTACAACGCACGCTGGCGGCCCAAGTCACATTTGAAGTCAATCCGTTGACGGAAGAAATGCTCGATCTCGACCGCGAGGTTTTCGGCGCCGACCGCGGCGCCTTATTGCGGTCGGTCGCGTCTGAGCACGCTGCGTTCGTGTTGCAAAACCACAGCGGGGGAAAACTTACCGGGTACAGCTTGGGACGCCGGGGAGGGCTGGCCGACCATCTCGGACCGTGGGTGGCGCAAGATGAACCCTCAGCGCGCCGGTTGCTGGATGCGTTTCTCACTCGCTCGCAAAGGAAGAAAGTCTTCGTGGACGTCATGAGGTCAAATTCCTGGGCGATGAACTTATTGCGCGAATACGGATTACAATACTCCCGAACCTTGACGCGAATGTATCGCGGGCACAATGATTTCCCTGGACGTCCGGAATTTCAGGGGGCGATCCTGGGCCCGGAGTACGGCTGAGGTCGTACGGTGCGTTGATTTTGACTAACTGCCCTCGCCCCCTTGGGGGAGAGGGTGGACCGCAACCGGCGCTTTCACCAGCCGGGGCGGGACGGGTGAGGGGGTCACAACCGTAGCGCCTAATTGAAACTCGGCGTCGTACTTTCCATGAATCAAGCTAAATCAAATCGTGTTTTTTACGGTTGGTGGGTTGTCCTGGCGGCGTTCATGAATCTGTTCTTCGCCGTGGGACTGGTGTTTTACGGACTTCCCGTTTTCTACACTTCTCTGGTCGACTCCCTTCACTTCACCCGCAGTCAAGTGGCGCAGGGATTGTTTCTGGGCTTCGTCATCATCGCGCCCGTTGTTGGATTCATGGGCGCGCTCATTGATCGCATTGGCGCGCGGCGAGTGCTGCGCCTCGGCATCATATTGGTTGCCTTGCCATTGATTCTGATGAGCTGGATGACCCACCTTTGGGAGTACTACTTTCTATGTATCGTGGAAGTAGTGGGGTATATTCTGGCGGGCCCCATCTCCAATCAGGTTCTGGTTTCCAATTGGTTTCGCGTCAAACGCGGACGCGCGATGGGATACGCCTATCTGGGTCTCGGAATCGGTGGAGTGGTGGCCCCTCGTCTGGCAGCACACCTGATCGGATGGATGGGTTGGCGGCACGCTTTTGTTTTCATCGGCACAATCATCGCCGTGGTGCTGCTTCCCATTACCCAATGGCTCACGCGTTCTGCGCCGGCGGAAATGGGGCTGATCGCGGACGGGGTTGAACCCGCGCTGGTTCCGCTGGGGACGAGCCAGGCATCCTCATTTCAATTGGGGGAGGCGGCGCGAACCGCGAATTTCTGGCTCATCCTTGTGGGCAGCACGCTTACCATTGGCGCCATCGGAACCGTGATTCAACAGTTCGTTCTGTTCCTGCGCGATTCCGGATACACCACCGTGCAGGCCTCCGCCTTCCTCAGCAGACTGCTTTTTGCGGGGTTGGCGGGACGAGTGGTGGTGGGATACCTGGTGGACCGCTACAGCAAAAAGAACGTCATGGCGTTGTTCTACCTGGTTCTGGGATTAGCCATCCCGCTGCTCTTTCTGGCCCGGCAGTCAGCCGCCCTGTGGGCGTTCGCAATAATTTTCGGATTTGCCATGGGAGCGGATTACCTGCTGATTCCTCTGGTCACGGCCGA
>JARLGN010000148.1 GCA_031292775.1 Acidobacteriota bacterium
TGATAGGGGTACCGGTCAGCGAAGAATAACCAATCACGCGCGTCAGCGCCCCCTCAAGATCCCTGATGCTGGACTTTATTTTCCCCGCGATAAAATCACTTACGTCGTCGGGAAGTGTAACACCTTCATTTTCAGTTTTCTTCGCCAGGATGGCCCGCTTGGTCTCAAGGTCAGGAGCCTGCAAGTCAGCCGTCAGTCCCCAGGCAAAACGCGACCTGAGACGTTCCTCCAAGCCCGGAATCTCCTTGGGTGGACAATCACTGGAGATCACCACCTGCTTCTGTGCCTCATATAAAGTGTTGAAAGTGTGGAAGAATTCTTCCTGGGTCCGTTCTTTTCCAGCAATAAACTGAATATCGTCCATCAGCAGCAAGTCCACGTTCCGGTACTTATCGCGGAAGGAGACCATGCGATCGTAGCGGAGGGAGTTGATGACCTCATTGGTAAAGTTCTCGGAGGAGACATACGCCAGACGCATTTCCCTCCACTTGGCCTTGATCAGGTGGCCAACGGCTTGCATCAGATGGGTTTTCCCGAGCCCCACTCCCCCATAAAGGAATAATGGGTTGTAAGCCTTTGCCGGGGTTTCCGCCACAGCTTGCGCCGCGGCATGGGCGAACTGGTTACAATTGCCGACCACGAAAGTATCGAAGGTATAGCGCGGATTCAACTGGTGGTCGACCGACTCAAAGTCTAGTTTAGCTTGAAATGCCTTGGCATCCCCGGACTCAATAGGCTTCTTTTCGGGATCTTCCTCAATGACATAATTGACCTTGCGAACGTCGGAGTTGATTTGGGTTAGAGCTTCGCTGATCAGGCTGCCGTAGTGCTCCTGAATCCAATCCTGGAACTCACGGTTGGGAACCCGTACCACCAACGCCTCTTGATTGACGTGGCTGAAGCGAGTGGGGCGAAGCCAGGTTTGGTAACTCTGGGTGTTCACCTTCACCTTCAAATAACCCAAGATTTCTTGCCATGCGTTCATGGTGGTTTCAGAGGGAAAACAATTTGTCGGCCCCATCCGGTGGGAGCACAATCGGTCCGAGACTAACCCTAAATGCGAGCTTGAAAGGACTGGCGTCACAAGGGCGCCTCAATCTTCGCTAACGGTGCATGGGTTCTTCCCATTTTTTAAGTGTTGAGACCGTCCCAAGAGGGCATCGTAACTCGTCAGAAGTGACCCGTTTCACCCTCTTAATATACCACGGATTCGGAACAATGCCAAACACTGCGAAGCCTTGAAAATAGCGCCTCCGAACCGCGTAAAGTGCTTCCAAAAATGCCCTAAAAGACGGCCTTTTTCAATGTCGTCAGCGCGGGACGCGATGGATAGTAAGGATCATTCAAAGCCGATGATGCCTTCAACCCAGCAGGCGGGCAATTTCATCGCGCTCGGGTATTTGTAATTTCGCCTCCCTGCCGTTATCAATAACCAGAAATCCTTCCCGCCAGGGGCGAATCTCACCGATAACCGATGCGGGAATTCCTTGCCGGGCGTATTCCAGAAGCAGATGAGGAACAGAGGCGGGCGCGGCAACAACCAGCAATGCGCCGGAGGCAATCAGCGCCAGGGGATCGAAATGCAAGGCGCGGCTGAAGGCCAGAGTCTCCGGCAATATCGGGATTTTTTCCTTCCACACACGCAGTCCTACCCGGCCGGCCAGGGCGATCTCCGCAAGGCCGGAAAGCAGTCCACCCTCGGTAGGGTCGTGCATGGCGTGGATAACTCCTGACCGCACGGCGAGACGCGCGTCGTGAACCACACTGATGCCGGGTTCCAACAGCCATCGCCTGGCCCTGCTCACCGTGGCGCGGCCCACTTTCTTCTGAAGCTCCACGCCTTTAGTCTGCGCGAGAATTGCTGTGCCTTCTATGGCCACACCGCGCGTCAGGATGACGAGATCGCCGGGTTGCTGGCTCTCTTTTCGAATCAGTTCCGATTTCTTCACTTCCCCCAGCATCTGGCCAACGACGATGGGCCGGTTTAAACCTGATGTTATTTCCGTGTGGCCTCCGCACAGGGCGATGCCGAGTTTCCGGCAGGTGTTGAAGACGTCCAGAAAAATCTTTCGTGCCAAGTCCGGGGTGGTACGGCCTTCCGGCAGCAGAAGCGTTGCCAGGAACCAGCGCGGCCTTGCGCCCAACGTGGCGATGTCGTTGGCATTGATATGGACGGCATACCAACCAATGCGATCCTCGGTGAAGGTGATGGGGTCGGTCTTGGCGACAAGGTATTTCGCCCCCATGTCAATGACCGCGGCATCCTCCCCGTAGCGTGGACCAATCAACACGCCGGAGGAAGCGGGCGGGCGGCACTTACGCAGTAAACCTTGCAGCACGGCGGCCGGCAATTTGCCTACGGGTAGAGTCGAACGAGTGGCCATTGTCCTGCGAGTATAGCGCCCAAGATGCGGTATGGCTACGGGACGTATAGTGAGCGAGAGTTACGGACGTCTCCGTTGCCACGGCGTCCCCTGTCGTGTTATAACATTGTTATACGGGGAGGCATTGATGCTTACAGAGATCCGGCGGGTGGGGAATTCACGGGGAATCATTATTCCCAAGCCGATGCTGAAGGAAGCAGGATTGGAAATGGAGGCTGAAATTGTCCTGGAACGCGGTTCCATCATTCTGCGCAAGCCCCGGCGGAGCCCCCGCCAAGGCTGGGCGGCAGCCAGCCGCAGAATTGCCGAAGCCGGTGATGACAAGCTGGTTTGGCCGGAGTTCGGGAATCGGGATGACGGAGACCTTCAGTGGTGACGCGCGGCGAGGTGTGGCTGGTCGCGCTTGATCCCACCGTGGGCAGCGAAATCCAGAAGACCCGGCCCTGTGTGATCATCTCGCCGCCCGAGATGCACGATTACTTGCGCACGGTCATCGTCGCACCCATGACCACGGGAGCGCGGCCCGCGCCTTATCGCATTGCCGTGACCTTTCAGGGAAAGCGGGGGCTCATCCTGCTGGATCAACTCCGCACACTGGATAAGATCCGGTTGGTCAAACGGCTGGGGGCTATTAGCTCTGCGACTCTGGCCTCTACACTCAAAACCCTGCAAAGCGTATTTGCTTGACCCAACTGAAAATCGCTAAGCATATCTCATCCGCCGCTTGCAAATGGGTCATAACTAAGCATATCCTGCCCTTGGTCCCATACGATGAATAGAGTTCTAGGTGTAATACCGGCGCGGCTCGAATCCACGCGATTGCCGGGCAAACCGTTGCGGGCAATCTGCGGCCGTCCCATGATTGCCTGGGTCTACGAGAACGCGCGTCAGGCGGCGGGGCTCGATGATCTGCTGGTGGCCACGGATTCCCCGGAGATCGAATCCTATTGTCGCGAACATGGCATCCCCGCCATGATGACTTCGCGCGAACACAAGTCCGGGACGGATCGGCTGGCGGAAGTCATGGCTAACGAACCCGCCGCGATCTACGTCAACATTCAAGGCGATGAGCCCATGATTACTCCTGGCCATGTGGAGCTTTTGCTGCGGCCTTTCGACGAAGCGCCTGCCACGCAGGTTTCAACCCTCAAAGTTGCGATTGATGCCGAGACCGCTCTGGACCCGAATGTGGTGAAGGTGGTGACCGACCTCAGCGGGCGGGCGCTCTATTTCTCCCGTGCGCGCATCCCCTTTAATCGCGACGGCATGGGACATGCGCAATACTTCAAACACCAGGGCTTTTATGCTTTCAGCGCCGCGGCGCTTCATACGTTCCACCATCTCCCGCCCTCGCCGTTGGAGAAACTTGAGAAGCTTGAGCAATTGCGCTTCCTAGAAAACAGCATTGACATCGCGGTGATGGAAACGCCTCACGACACTATAGGTGTGGACACGGAAGAAGACTTACACAGGGTTGAGGAGCATTTCCAACGCCAGCATTCAGAGTTAAGGAGGTAGCGTCCTATGCGCATCAAAAAGGCGACCAAGAAATACGAAACGTGGCTGGCCAAGAACATTACGATCGTTCCGGCCGATCTGGCGCTGAAACA
>JARLGN010000149.1 GCA_031292775.1 Acidobacteriota bacterium
CCGCAGCGCCCAACCCTTCAACGTAAGAGTGGAAAGGGAAGCTGAGCCAACCCACGATTCCATATTTCCGCCCAAACAGAATTTGTGAATGTTTCCAGAGAGTCTGGCAGAGTCCCAATTGCCACCGCCGGCGTTGATGGGCCAGCATGGCGAGCGTGGAAGGGCACTCCGTCCAACACACGGGATCGGAGGTGAACGACATACGGATCTTCCGATTGTTCTCCGCGGCCCACTGATGGAGCTGCACAATCAGGTCCATGTCTTCCGTCACCGTGTCGTGGCAGAAGCCTCCCGCTTCAATGACGGAGGCACAATGAAAGACCGCAAATGCGCCCGACACGATCAGCGTGCCCCCCAGCAGGTGCCATCCGGTGCGCCCGAACAGGAAGCTGCGCAAATACTCGACCACCTGAAATCGTTCCAGCCAGGTTCGGGGCAGGCCCACCCGCAGAACGCGGCCGCCTTTGGTTTGGCAGCCGTTGAGGATGCGCACAATGCCCCCACTCACCACGGTTTCCCCGGAGGAGTTGATGATGGGGTCCATCAAACGCAGCAGGGAGTCGCGTTCCAGCAGGCAATCGGCGTCAAGATTGCAAAAATAGGGCGACCGGCAAAGGTTGATGCCGGCGTTGAGAGCGTCCGGCTTGCCTCCGCGCACTTTGCTGACCACCAGCAGATTGGGCACGGTCGGGTTGACGTAATACGCACGAATGGGAGCCGTGGGAATACTGGGGTGGTAGGCCCCATCCATCCCTACCAGCCCGTAATTTTGTACCAGTCGGTCGAGCGTCATATCGGTAGACCCGTCATCCACCACAAGCACGTGAACGTCCGGGTAATCCGTCTGCAGGGCAGAACGAACAGCATTGACGATAACGTCCTGCTCATTCCAGGCGGGAATCACAATGGTTACCGGCGGAGTAAAAGGAGAGTGGCGCAAGGCATCGAGCCCCTGATAGGACATGCGCCGCATGTGTACCCAGGTGGCGCGCAGCGAGAGCAGCATCAGAATGGTATAAATGCCGTTGCCGAGGAAGAAGTAGGATAGTACGACAAGATTGAATACCGTGACGCCGTCGTAAAGGAATCTGTGGATGTGACTCATGGCCGGAGGTTTCTTTCAAGCCGCCAAGGGGGGCGGGGATTCGAGAATTGACCGATGTTTTCCTGCGTTCTCCACAATCCGGCCCACTGCATCCGGAAGCGTCATCCGGGATTGTGCATAGGGAATGAAGCGGTCCAGGAACTTCTGCCGGATCTCCGGGTTCAAGGTGCGTAAAACTCCGGAAAGCCCCATGGGCGCCGCGTCCGTGGCCAATTGTTCAATCATGCGGGCGTCCATGCTGGCAGTGCCGCCGCTATACTCCTCCACGATGGCTGACATCAATCCCGTCCGCTCGATCACCTCCACAATCTGTTTGCGCGTGGAGTGATCCGAGGACTTCAGGAAGTGTTCGTAGAGCTGATGCTTTCCCTCTTTGCCCAGGATAGTAAGCGTTTGGATTGCCGCCTCGCGAACGCGCCAGTGGGCATCGCACAAGCAGGCAAGAATATCCCGGTGAGGAGGTCGGAGGTCCGGACGGCAATGGGCGAGCGCCCGCACCGTGCGCAGGCGCACAAACCATTGATGATCAAGTAGAAGCTTACGGAGAACCGGCGTGGCGCGAAGATCGTCGAGGAAAACAACGACTTCCGCCGCCCGCGCCCGAACCTCCGAACTGGGGTCTACCGCGAGACTGGTCAGCAGTAATTCCACCATCGGTGGAGTAAGGAACTTGCGGACCCGACGCGGCTGGCTGCCGGCTTCGCGGCAGACCATGGCGCGCAAAATTTCGACGCCCTGCAAGCGGATTTGACGATCCGTATGCCGCAGTGAAGGCAACAAAACGGGCGCGCAGGCAAGGTCAAAACCCGCCATGGCGATCTGCAACGACTGCAATGGCGGCGAGGGGGATTTTCCCTGAACCCCCGCGTGGAGCCGTTCCTGTAGTATCTCGAAACTGCCGGGCGCGCCTATTGCCGCCAATGCCCGCAACGCCACCAATTGGATATCGGAATGGCGATCGTCAAGGGCATCCACCAACAGGTCCCAGCTTGGCCGATAACGCAGTATTCCCAAATTCCTGATGCTTTTTGCGCGCAGCAAATAGCGCATAAAGGCGCGGCCGGCAAAGTCTCGCTGCGCCTTGTCGAGGTGAAACCTGGAGTTCCCCGCTTGCCCGTTGGCCAAACGGCTTTGCCACAGTGCAATCAGTCCCAATTCCGCGCATAAGGCCCGAAGAAAAACCAGATGCCGGGCCGGCAGTTTTCGTCTGGAGAAGAGGGGATCAAACAGGAGTTCCAGGTCGGCCATTGGCAATTCTCGCAGGGCGGCGATGGCAGCAGGGTTGCGCTGACCGGCGAGCAACTTCGCCACGAGGGGCCGGTATTCACGCTGCAGCGCGTGGACGTAGCGTAGATATTGAATCTGCTGCCAACGCCGGATGAAGGCTACGGCAATCAGCAGGAACGTTCCCATTACCACAGTAATTAGAATGATGAATGCCCATTGAGTTACAGGGTCGGAGATATTGACCATGGTATTGTCATTCCTAAAACCAAGAAGCGGATGCCTGCGCGCTGTGTGCACTGGGCTAGAAGCGCACAGGGTGCGATGTAGCCGCGCGCACTGATGACATCGTTGACTGGCGGGTCATAAAGAGCGCCCGCAGGGGCGCGCGAGGAAGGGGGAGTATAGTCTTGTTAACGAGTTCACTTCAATACCTATTTACTGTGAAACAACGCATTGTGTACCTGTATTGTGGATAAAATGACCGAATTGATAACAATTTTGGCCATGGGGCCGGCCGAACCACAGGCGCGGGGGAGGGACGGAGGTCCAAAAACATGGGGACATGCCCCTGCGGCTGAACGCCTCCGTTACGAAAATTGAATTCGATTCCTGATGGTTTATTTGCCGGCGTCGAGTGCGGATTTTTCCCAGCCGGCGAGGCCATCCTGATAGACCTTCACTTGATCGAAGGCATAGCCATGCTCCAATAGCAGTTGCGCTGCCAGGCGACCGGAAGCACAAACATCACCCGCCGATTTACCGCTTTCGTAGAAGACAATCACCCGGTCCTTGGGCAGTGTGCCGTAACGCTTCGGCATGTCGTCCACGGGAATGTTGATCGCGCCGGGAATCTTGCCAGTGGCATATTCCTTGGCCGATCGAACGTCCACAAACAGCGGCTTGGAATTTCCCGCCAGTAGCTCACGCAGTTCGGGGGTGTGAATCAACGTCGGTTGCTTCTTGGCGGCTTCCGCGTCACTGCAGGTTATCCCGGACTGAAAGCCCGAAAGTGCGCCGCCGGGGGAGGAACCCAATAATCCGAACGACGACGATGCGGGTCCGGAGGTGGCAGGCGCAGGGGCAGGTTTCTGGGTAGCCCTTGCGGTTTTATCAGGACTTTGTGTCCCTTTTGCCGCGGGCGCGGTGATGCGGGCTGGCTCGGGGATTGGCGGGGTATCGCGGGGTATCCCACTCACTTGCCCTGCCAGTTCCTGGTCGATGAGTCGCGAAAATTCCTCCAAATCCGGCGAAGCCGATATCACCTGGTGGCCAATGAAAATAGTGGGCGTGGCATTCACCCCGAGGGCCAAGCCATCCTGGCGATCCCGCTCGACCCGCGCGGCCGTAGCTCCGCTAGCCATGCACTGACCGAACTTGCCCTGATCCAACCCGATTTCGGCGGCGTCACGCTTCAAGGCATCTTCGGTCAAATCGCTTTGGTGTTCGTATATCTTGTCCACGGCTTCCCAGAATTTCCCCTGTTCGGCGGCGCATTCCGATGCTTCCGCCATGCGCTCCGCAAAGGGATGGGTGTGAATTAAAGGGAATTGCCGGAATACAAAGCGGATCTGGTTTGCGTACTTGGCGCGAATCTGTCGCGCCACTTCTTCCTCGCGTCCGCAAACCGGGCACTCGAAATCTCCGAACTCCACCACGGTCAAAGCCGCATCCGGATTGCCGGCCACATGGCTATCAGGCCGCACCAGTCTGTCGGCGGTAGTCTCGGTGGGCGCGGATGGCGGTGGCGGAGGCGCTTCCCCATGCGTCGAAAGCTGGTAGAACGCGGGGATGCCAATCAGCAATGCCAGTACGCTTACGGTGAAGTAGCTGCGCACCTGCGAGAGTTGCGCCGGTGGATTATCCACCGCAACCGGGTGAAGGACGTCATAAATGGCCAGGGCGCAGAGAGCCGTCATCGTCAACCCTGAGGTCACACACCACGCGCAGAAAGCGTGAATCA